>JBDUCB010000311.1:0-12398 GCA_040003695.1 bacterium | reverse complement strand
TGAAACCGCAAAGCCCTTATGCGGAGTCGAAACTGAAGGCCGAGCGATTATTACAAGCGCTTGGCGAAGCTGAAGGATTACGTTTTATCATCTGCCGCTTTGGAACGATTTTCGGCACGTCCATCGGCATGCGTTTCCACACCGCGATTAATAAATTTTGCTGGCAGGCCGTGATGGGCCAGCCAATTACTGTATGGCGCACTGCGCTCAACCAAAATCGTCCCTACCTGGAACTTGGAGACGGGATCGAATCGCTCAAATTCATACTTCAAAAGAGTTTGTATGACCGCAAGCTCTATAATGTGGTGACTGTCAATACAAGCGTCAAGAGTATTGTTGATATCATCAGAACGCACGTTCCCGATCTGGAAATCCAGTATGTTGATACGAGAATTATGAATCAACTATCTTACCATGTTTCCAACCAGCTCTTTAAGAACCTCGGATTTGAATTCGCCGGAGACCTGGAGAAGGGAATTGGGGAAACCATTCAGTTACTGAGACAAGCTCGCCAATAGTGAGTAATAAATTTTGACTACACGTAACCACATGCATACACGAGAAGAGTTTGAAGAGTCGCGGATTGAATGGGCCGAGAACATGGCGGCCGATTCGGCGCTGCGAAAGAAGTCATTGGAGGTATTGACGGACGCGGATCGTTATAACTGGATTCATCAAACAACCTGGTTTGGGGAACCACTGCTGCAAGTGCCGCAGGACATGTTTGCGTTGCAGGAAATTATCTATCGGACGAGACCGAAGTTTATTATCGAAGTGGGGGTAGCCTGGGGCGGCTCGCTTTTGTTTTATTCGACGCTCATGGAAGTGCTTGGGGGAGAACGGATCGTCGCCATCGACATTTACATTCCCGACGATTTGAAAGAGCGCATCAATGCGTTTGGAAAACTGGCTGACAGAATCACGTGGATTAACGACTCCTCGATTGAGCCCGCCACGCTCGAACAGGTCAAGGAGATCGTCGGCGATTCACGAGATGTTTTGATCGTTCTGGATTCCAATCACACACACGAACACGTACTTGAAGAACTGCGTATGTATTCGCCACTCGTTGGCAAAGGCAAATATCTGGTCTGCGGTGATACGGTGGTGGAATACATGCCGGAGCAGACGCACCGTCCGCGGCCATGGGGCCCGGGTAATAATCCGAAAACCGCGCTCGATTCTTTTCTCAAGGAGAACACTCGCTTCGAAGTTGATAAGGAAATCGAAAACAAACTGTTGTTTACGTGCAACCCCGGCGGCTACTTGAAGTGTCGCGAAGAATAGATCTAAACCGTCAATACAAACACAAACGATGACCAGCAACCACGACCTGACGATTCTGCTCACGTTATGGGATCGCGTGCCGTGCACCTTTCGCTGGATGAGCTACGCAAACAAGGTCAATTTTCCGTTCAAGGTGTTGATTGCCGATGGCGGGTCAGATGAAACGGCGGGGAACTTTCTGGTTGACCATGCGAATTTTCCAAACGTGAATTATGAATATATACGCTATCCATTCGACGCCACGCCCACTCACTACTACGCCAAAGTGCTCGACGCGCTCAATCGCATCGAGACGCCATTTGTTGTGATGGGCGACAACGACGATTTTTTCGTAGTCGAAGCCCTCCAGCGAAGTCTTGAGTTTCTCCAAAGCCATCAGGATTTTTGTTCATGCCGCGGCATTATCGCTGGCGTTAGGATTACGCCAGACGCCGGCTACGGAGAAATGAGCAACGTCTATGGGTCAGGCATCTCATTCGTCAGGCAGGTTTATCCCGACAAGTCGAATCTCGAAGCGACAGCTACCAAGAGAGTTCGCAACTATTTCTCAAGCTACCGCCCAAACTGGTATGACGTTTTTCGCACTGAACAAACGCGAAACAGTTTCCAGGTATTACGCGATCTTGATACTCACGACTTGATTCTGTCGCAGCATATTCCCATGTTGCTGGGGGTGATCGCCGGCAAGGTTCAAATCGAACCTTACGTGTACTTGTTTAGACAGCTCGAGGGACCAAGTTCGTGTGACCAAATTGAAACGCAGCAAAATGCCAACCTCTTTGATCGCATGCTGCTGGATTCCTGGTCAGCGGACTTCAAAGGTTTTCTCGATGTTATTTCCGAGGCGATTTCCCGGCAAGACGGTATTTCCATCGAAGAGGCGCAGCGCGACGTCAAGCAGGGTTACCGCACACTGATGACGCCCGGCATTGTTAATTGCTTACTCGGATCAGCCCCGCAGCCGCGCTCAACACGAATGGCGAACAAGTTAGTCTCGAGCATGGGAGCAGCAGGTCCGGCGCTGCGGAAGTTGTATCCATCCGTGCGCAGAATGATCAGAGGCGGAAGCGGTTATTACGGCCGCGATTTTATTCCCGCCGCCAAACTCGTCGCCGAAAGCGATTTCAAACTTATCTACGATTTCCTGTCCGCTCCGCCCCCGGCAATCACAAACACAAAGCAAACGCAGTTAAGAGGCAGTTTGGAGTATAGTTCCAGTTAGTTTGCCTTCTGTCACTCGTATAGTTAGAGAACCGATCACATCGCACGCCTGCGAAAACGCGTTGCGGATTCGGGACTGTCTGGTGATACGCCCAATGCAGCGCTGGGTGCGGCAGCGAAGTTTCAGGGCCGTAATTAAATGCTTCTTCATCTTCGGCGAATCTCTTCGCAAACTCTGATTTACGGTCTTGGCGACGCCGTCACGCGCGTTGCCGCGCTGATTCTATTACCAATCTACACTCGCTTTCTCACGCCGGATGACTACGGCAAATTTGCCATTGCCACTCTCTTTGCCACGGTGGTTGCGCTCGTCCTCGATTTCGGCCAGCGCACAGCTTTTTTCCGTTTTTACTTCGATACTGACAACCCGGACGAGCGCCGTCGCTTGACCGGCACCGTGCTGCTGTTTCTGTTGATTGCAGCGGCGGTAATTTTATTGCCGCTGGTCGGGTTTTTTGATCGCATAGCGCGACCGCTGGTTAAAGATTTGACGCTTGTTCCGTTGATCAAGATCACTTTGATCAGCACGTTTTTCGAGGTCGGTTCGGCTATTCCATTCGCGATCTTTCGCGCGAAACAGTACGCCGCCAAATATGCTGCTTTGTCTGTCGCACGTTTCTTAATCAGTGTTGCCTTAAATATCATCGCCATCGTTGTTCTGCACTGGGGCGTAGTGGGATTGATTTACGCGAATCTCTTTACTTCCGCGCTCTTCTTTTTGATTTGCCTTGTTTTGACGACTAGGGACATCGAGTGGACGATTGAAACAGGTTTGCTCAAGCAACTCTTGCGATTCGGCTTGCCGCTCATTCCGGCCGGGCTGGCCTACTGGACGTTAAACCTGTCCGATCGTTTCTTCCTGCAAAAATATGCAGACCTGGCGCAGGTCGGGTTGTACTCCGTGAGTTACAGCATAGCCGCGATCCTGCACATGATGATGGGTTGGTTTAATACGGCCTACGCACCGTATTGCTATTCGATCGCGAAGGATGCAGACGCTCGCTCGGTTTATGCGCGCGTTATGGTTTATGCGATCACGCTGCTGATGCTGGTCGGACTGGGGCTGAGTATTTTTGCTCGGGAGGCGCTTATGGTTCTCACGCCCCCTGCTTATCATCCGGCGGCGAGTATTGTTCCGTTCATTGTGCTCTCTTACATATTTTTTGAAGTCTATTACCTGTTTTCCTTCGGATTCGATCTAACGAGAAAGACGGGCTATGCTCCGTTCATGATTGGGACGGGCGCAGTCGTCAACCTGTTCCTGAATGTGATTTTGATTCCCCGCTATGGAATGTATGGGGCGGCGATTGCTACCGTAGTTTCTTACATGCTGTTGCCCGTTATTGAATACCCGATTGTGCGGCGATTGTATCCGGTGCCTTATGATTGGTGGCGGCTCGCGAAACTATTCATAATTACAATCGCAGTCTACATGGCGGCCGTGTTTGTAAAAACTGGAAGGCTTTGGCTGGACCTGGCTGTGGGCGCAGGTCTGATCGTGGTTTGGGGATTGGCGCTGTTTCTATCGAGGTTCTTTGCTCGAAGCGAAATTTCTGCCGCACGCGCGGCTAGTCAGTCGCTGCTAATCAGTTTCAGAAGAGAGTTTCAGCAGATGCTGTCTAAAGCATCCTAAAAAACGGAGACTTGATACCACAGGCAAGATTAGAACGCGTCACGCAACTACCGATTAACTATGCGACAAGTTTGTTTGAATGAACGTCAGGAAGTGATCGTCGCCGAAATACCGGCGCCGACTGTCACACCTGGCCACGTATTGATACGCACGACCTACTCGCTAATTAGTTCCGGAACGGAGCTGGCGGCGACGTCTGCTCCAGAGCAGAATGCGGTTAGCCGGAATATGAACCTCATCGAGAGAATGGGGACGAGTTTGCGGCAGGAAGGATTAGCGCCAACACTGGCGCGCATCCAGCGACGCCTTCATCCCGTTGCCAGTTTCCAAAGTCGCGGTTACGTTGCCGCCGGCGTGGTGATTGAAGTTGGCGAAGGGATCGACGACCTGCAAGCCGGCAATTTGGTGGCCTGCGGTGGCGGCAGCGCTAACCATTCCGAGTTCATCTCGGTCCCACGCAATCTCATTGTTCGCGTACCGGCGGAAGTCGACTTACGCGACGCATGCTTCACGACGCTGGGGGCGATTGCGATGCAGGGTGTGCGGCGGGCGGAAGTGAGTTTCGGCGAGACTATTGTTGTTACAGGTCTTGGATTGGTGGGCCAGCTTGTAAGCCAACTGCTGGCGGTGGCCGGCTGCCGTGTCATTGCTATTGACTTGATCGGCGAGCGTTTGAATTTGGCACGAGAGTTAGGCGCGCATTACGTGGTCCGCGCAGACGTTGAAGATCCGGTCCAGGCCGTTTATCAATTGGCCGGGGATTACGGGGCAGATGCTGTGATTGTTTGTGCCGCGACGCGCAGCGATTTGCCTGTTAACCAGGCGTTCCAAATGTGCAGGGAGCGTGGTCGGGTGGTAATAGTCGGCGACGTAGGCATGGGCCTCGAACGAGCCGACTTCTACCACAAGGAACTTGACCTGTTGATTTCACGTTCATATGGGCCGGGACGTTACGATTCTGACTATGAACAGAAGGGCGTGGACTACCCGATAGGTTACGTTCGTTGGACGGAAAACCGCAACATGGCCGAGTTCGTTCAGCTGCTGGCGGAGGGCAAGGTTCGTGTGGCGCCATTGGTTTCAGAAGAATACGACGTGGAGGATGCGGCCACGGCCTATCGGGCTTTAGCCGAACGACCAAAGGGAACCTTGGGAGTCATGTTTCGCTATGACAGCTCGGAGCGCGGTCGGAGTTATTCGCCAGTGGTCCACTTGAAGCGTTCGGTTGGGCGGGAAAAGAACAAGGGTAGACCTCGCTTCGCCGTAATTGGCGCTGGCAGTTTCGCGCGAGCCTACCATCTGCCGAATCTGCGCGACAACGCCGATTGCGAATTGGCAGCAATTGCGAATCCCACCGGAGTAAAAGGGCGTGAAGTAGCACAGGAATTTGGCGCGGACTATTGCACTACGGACTACCGCGATGTGTTGGCCGACGAAAATGTGGATGCCGTGGTAATTGCAACTAGGCATCACTTGCATGCCGAACTGGCAATCGCGGCCGCCAGAAGCGGTAAGCATATTTTTCTAGAGAAACCCCTGGCCCTGACTCTTGAAGATTGTCAAAGCGTTTGCCAGGAAGTTGCAAAGGCCGGTGTTCTGTTGACCGTCGGTTTCAACAGACGTTTCGCTCCGACCGTGCGTGAGCTGAAGAATGTCCTCGACAGCATTCCCGGCCCGAAGATGATCACCTACAGAGTTAACGCGGGTTACCTGCCGCCCGATCACTGGACGCTCGATCCTTCCCAAGGCGGTGGCCGAATCATCGGCGAAGGCTGTCATTTTTTTGACCTTCTCTATTACCTGACCGGCGCCGAACCCGTTCGCATCGCTGCCACAATGGCGGGAGTGCCTGAAGGAAAATCCAAAGACCCCGCCAACATGGGTGCCAGTGTCACGTTCGCCGATGGTTCCGTGGGCATACTGCTCTATACGGTTATTGGCCATAAGGATTTGCCAAAGGAACGTCTCGAAGTATTCGCTGACGGCAAGGCGTTTACGCTTGATGATTTCAAAACGCTTCAAGCCTACGGAGTTCAGTACAAAAAATCCCCAACGGTGCAAGGCGATAAAGGACACGCGCAATTGTTACGTCACTTTTGCGATGCAGTGCGCGGAAAAACGACACTGGAGATCACAGCAGAAGATGGATTGCGCGCCACGCTTTGTTCATTAAAAGCTTTGGAGTCGATCCGCACAGGCACATTTGCCAACGTGCGTCTAACGGTAACAGAGTTTTCCCCGGCGTCGAAGCAAGTTACGACAGCTTAGCTTCGTTGTTTTCGCGCGCGGATGATTTGTCTTTTGAACTCTCGATTCAGCTTTCCAAACGTTAATCTATGCTCAAGGTCATCAACGTTGTTGGAGCGCGGCCCAACTTCATGAAGGTTGCGCCTATCGCAAAAGCCATGAAACGCCGTGAAGGCGAATTCACGTCTCTGGTTGTGCATACCGGCCAACACTACGACGCATCCATGTCTGACACTTTTTTTCGCGATCTCGATCTGCCGCACCCCGACGTTTACCTGGGCGTCGGTTCAGCGTCACACGCAATGCAAACTGCCGCCGTGATGCAAGGCTTCGAACTGGTTGTCACAAAGGAAAAGCCCGATTGGGTTTTGGTGGTTGGGGACGTCAATTCAACGCTTGCCTGTGCGCTTGTTTGCGCAAAGTTGGGCGTGAAAGTAGCGCACGTGGAAGCAGGACTTCGCAGTCGCGATCGGACTATGCCTGAAGAGATCAATCGCCTATTGACCGATCAGGTTTCGGATCTTCTTTTCACACCGTCGGAAGATGCAGACAGGAATTTGATTGTCGAGGGCATACCAACGGAGCGGATAAGACTGGTTGGCAACGTCATGATCGATTCGCTTCTGTTCCACCTGCCGCGAGCAAAAGAGTCGTCCGTGCTTCAGAAACTGGGCCTGGTTGAAAATGAGTTCGCGGTGCTCACCCTTCACCGTCCGTCAAACGTCGATGATCTCGACACGTTCACCAGGATTCTCGAGGCGCTCGAAGAGATTAGCGCGCGCTTGCCTATAGTTTTTCCGGTTCATCCGCGCACGCGAAAAACAATTGCCGACTTGGGTCTTGCCGCGCGTGTTGCAAAAGCGAAAGGTTTGCGCCTTATCGATCCCCTCGGATACATAGATTTTCTCGGCCTCTACAGCAGGGGGCGGCTCGTGCTCACCGACTCCGGCGGCATTCAGGAAGAGACGACAGTTTTGGGCATTCCTTGTCTGACCTTGCGCGAGAACACCGAACGTCCAATTACGATCAAAATGGGCACAAACAAAATTGTGGGCACCGATACCAATAAGATTGTCAGCGCCGCCTTCGATTCTCTCAACA
Source organism: bacterium (assembly GCA_040003695.1). Taxonomy (GTDB): domain Bacteria; phylum Acidobacteriota; class Blastocatellia; order Pyrinomonadales; family Pyrinomonadaceae; genus PSRF01. The sequence continues at coordinate 4,909 of JBDUCB010000311.1, read as the reverse complement.
ACGTGGAGGCGAAGCGTTTTCAAATTCCGCCGCTCTGGGACGGGCAAACAGCAGGACGAATTCTGGACGCTCTGAGTTAGTTATGAGCGGAAAAAAACCTCGCCTGGCATTCCTTAGGATGGGCGTTCGCAGTGTGCTCCGCGGCAACATAAGCGTGAGCGTAGCGGCGCGCGAGTATCTTCGACGCAGCCGCGCCAGTCTAATTCGACGCCGAGAACGCTCCTCGCTTGTTGACCTTCAATCCCGGCCGGCGCAACTTCTACCACCGTTTCAAATACTCTCTCCAGGCGAATTACTAAAACACTTTCGCGAGCGTAGCACACCTTCACTCCTGCCAGGTTTTCACGCTCCATTTGTAACCGGCGACCTGCAGCGCAAACTGTTTCCCCGAGAGACACAAACACTGATCGAGTCTGCAAATCAGATCACTCATCGCCATCGCTGGGCGTTGCTGGGGTTTGGTGAAAGGGACTTTGGCGACCAAATTAACTGGAACCGCGATCCGCTTTCAGGAAGAGATTGGCCACTGGATTTTCATGCCGACGTTGCTATCTGGCACAACGACGGATCGGACATAAGAGTATTGTGGGAGCTTAACCGACTGGGCCACTTCGTTACCCTGGGGCGAGCTTATTCGGTAAGTCATGACGAGGTTTTCGCGGAGGAATTCTTTAGCCAACTTGCTGAATGGCACAGACAAAATCCGGTGGGACGAGGAGCAAATTGGATGTGCGCCATGGAAATCGCTCTGCGCGCGATGAACCTGCTGGCTGCTTTCACCATATTTCGCTTTTCTCCGTCACTGACTGAAGGGCGCCTTGCGATGTTGCTGGCGCTGTTTGAGCAACACGGCTCCCACATTCAGCGCAATCTGGAGTTTTCATATGTTACTACGAGTAATCATTACCTCTCCGATCTTACAGGTTTGCTTTGGCTGGGTATCATGCTGCCCGAACTCGGCGCTGCTCAGCGGTGGCGCGAATGGGCGTTGGCCGAGCTGCTTCGCGAGATGGCAAAACAAATACTGCCGGACGGAGCAGATTACGAAGCCTCAACGGGCTATCATCGTTTGGTTGTCGAACTATTTCTCTACTCATTTATTCTTTGCGAGGAAAATGGAATAGCGATCGAGGGAAAATATCGGCAGAAACTTAATGAGATGCTGCGATATCTTCGCGCAGTGGTGCGTCCGGACGGCTTTGCGGCGCTCATCGGAGACACTGATGGCGGTCAGGCATTACCAATCTTTTCACACACTGCCGACGATCATAGTTACTTATTGCCGCTGGGCGCAGCTTTCTACCACGACGCCGATTTGATTTTGCCCGGCCAGCGAATGCCCGAGGAACTCGTGTGGGTTCTTGGAGAGAAGGGCGTGCGTGACTTTGAAAAATTGCGGGTCGCGCCCGGAAACATTTCATCGCAGGCTTTTGCTTCCGCCGGGACTTACGTGATGCGCGACGACGATCTATTTCTTCTATTCAACGCCAGTGGCGCGGCAGCGCCTGGCCACGGCGCACATAGACACAATGATGCTCTCAGCATAGAAGTGTCGGCTTGCGGCCTTCCGTTCATCGTCGATCCAGGCACTTATGTATACGCCGCTGATTTGCGCGAACGTCATCGCTTTCGCTCGACTGCCTACCATTCAACGGTCCAGGTGGACAACCTGGAACAGAATACTCTTGATGAGCGCGCCCCGTTTGTGATCGGCTCCGAGGCGCACCCTGTTGTGCTCGAGTGGGAATCAACTGCGGAAGGCGATCGCGTGTTGGCCGAACACCGTGGTTATGAGCGACTGCCCGAGCCGGTAAGACATCGGCGCAAGATCACATTTGAGAAAAACGAGCGTTGGTGGTTAATCGAAGATGAGTTCGAAGGAACGGGTGAGCATTCAATCGCCACGCGATTTCATTTCGACGCGGGACTCAAAGTGGGAAATTACTCTGAGGGTGTGGTTGTGGCTAACGATACAGAAAGTGGGCCGTGCCTTTTTGTTCGCTCAATTGATTGTACCGAGCTACCGAAATTCGAGTCACAGTTTACCTCACGGCACTACGGTTTGAAGCTGCCGTCAATAACGGCGTGCTGGACAGTCACCCGTGCGCTGCCTTGCCGTTTCCGATGGACACTCGTGCCCGTCCGTGACGGTGAAGATCCTGCTCGTCGCTTGTCTTTGCCGAGTTTTTGAGGCGATTCCTCCACGTTGCGGAGCATATGCCTTCAAAAACGCACAACTTTTCGTGCGCGCACAAAAACGTGTGACGCTGACACAAAAAAAGAATTTTATGCTTGACTTCTTGCATCAAGAAATACTACTGTGCCGTCCGCTAGTTAGTCGAATCTTTCGCCGCTGCCCAAGTCGGCAGTTCTTCATCCGTCTCGTTAGTCAAAACATGTGCGGACATAGTTTGGTTAATTCGTAGTCGTGACCGTAGCGGCAGCGCATAGCTATCTTGTCGCCCTCAATTCCCGGTCGTTAAGACTGGAAGTGTATATAAAAGCTCGAGACTCATCTAAGAAGACTCTCAAGGCTGAAGGCGAGCAATCTGTTTGTCCTTGACTAAAATGCCCAGGACCTATCCGGAGACCGATTTGCCGACGTTGAATAATTAATTAATCGTTGCGACGTCGTGACCCCAAAAAAACTCTAACCCCAGTTGTGATAAGGAGAATATCAATGAGTAAGTTTCGCCACACTTTGAATCTGTTAGCGCTTGTCATTTTCACTTTAACGGTTAGTTCATTGGCACAGGCCCAGGCAACCCGCACGTGGGTTTCGGGTGTGGGCGATGACGCCAACCCATGCAGCCGCACCGCTCCTTGCAAGACTTTTGCGGGTGCAATTTCAAAGACCGCGGCCGCTGGCGAAATCAATGCAATTGATTCGGGCGGATTCGGATCCGTCACTATCACAAAAAGCATTACGATTGACGGCGGCGCTGTGTTAGCCGGGATCCTCGCTAGCTTTACCAATGGCATTATTGTTAACGACTCCGCCGCTACTCCGACTGCCAATGTCAACCTCCGAAATCTATCAATAGACGGAGCAGGCAATGGCCTTAACGGAATCAGACTCCTAAAGGCGAAAACCGTCGCCATAGAGAATGTTCACATTTTTGGCTTCACTGGAAATGGCATAGATGCGCCCTTATCCGCCGTGGCCACCGGCGGCACGTTTGCATATTTTAACGACGTGAGCATCAGGAATCTCTCGGGGGCTGGCTCTATCGGTATCGCTCTGTCTGCTCCCGGGACATTCGCCGCGACTATGGATCACGTTCGTGTAGAGCGTATTCCGACGGGGGTACAGGTGGGAACTAACTGCATCGCGACCATCCGAGATTCGTTGATTACGCTTGGTACCACCGGCGTCAATATGTTGAGTGGCTCAATCGGGACTATCGAAAACACGATGCTCATGAGCCACACCACCGCGCTCAATGCAGGCAGTGGTTCGACGACGCGCATCTCGCAGGTATCCATCATCCTGAATTCGACCGGTATTTCTACTGGGGGCGGTGTTGTCCAATCGTCGGGCAATAACCGAATTTTGGGCAACACCTCGGATGGCCTGACGCCTTCAATTGTCAATCCTAAGTAGGCTCTGATTTAGGAAGCATCTATCCCTGTTCGCCGCAGAGTCGGCGAACAGGGAGGGGGCGTTCGTTCATTTCGACACACCGGCAGATGATCGTATTCGCGCGCATCGACAACCGTTTCATAAATCCCGCGCGGCACACTCATCCTGCAAACCTTACTGAGGTCCACTACGAACCAGGATGTTCGATGGTTAGACCACAGCCAATGGAGAAAAGAATTGGAAGGATGAAAATGCTATGAAAACGCTAAGCACATCTACAATTCCTCACCTTGCTGGCAAGATGAAGAAATCGACTACTAGCATAATATCCGGTCCTGGACGTAAAGGACGCTCGCTGCTGTCACTTATTGGGATTGGCGCTATTTTCGCTCTGCTTATTGCCGCGGGCTTCTATACTTCCTCATCCGCCTCCTCATCGCCCAAGGTTCCGCACGTTAGTTCACCCAGTAAAGCTGCGGCAGGCAAACATGAGACAAGACTACTGAGCACAGGACTGAGCTTCGTCAGCTTCAAAGAATTGTCGTTCGCGTTTTTGCCTCCACAAGCTGCTCCCGATGAATCTATCGCCACCTACTCCGTGGTGGCGGGCGCTTGCACAAACATCCCTAAAAATACCTTCGTCTTAGGCGAAGCAGTTTGCGCTAAAGTCAGCGATGCGCCGCTCCGAGCCGGAGCGCCGCTCAGGCGTATTAACTGGACGGGCCCCAAAGGCTTCGTGAGACAAACCGATGATGTGACGACGGATCCCCAAGAGACTATGTTCACTCTACCGGCTAACAACACATCGCCCATTGACGGCGAACTGGTTGATAACCGTGGAACATGGAGCGCTAGCTTAAACTCCACTGGCGATAATTCGACGCGAGCTATTGCGTACTTCAATGTCAGCGACCCAGCCAATATTGCGGCGGACCTGGTGGTCTACGACTTCAGCACGGCTTCTGATACGGTGCTGCCTGGAGATCCCACAGGTTTCTTCCTCTGGTTAAGCAACACCGGCCCGGATGTCGCACTGAACGTTCACGTAACCCAGGCCACCCCCCCCAACATGAGCTTCGTTTCGACAACCCAGAACAGTGGCCCTACCTTTACTTGTGCAAATAGTAATGGGGTGACGGACTGCTCGATCGTGAGCTTGGCAAGTGGTGATACAGCAACCATTACTATTAACTATTCGGTCAGTGGCGGCGCGCCGAATGGAATCATATCGAGCACAGCCAATATATCCAGCGATACAAACGATCCTCGCCCTGACAACAATTCGTCAGAGGCGCAAGTTGAAGTTCGTTCACCTGGTGGCACTCC
>JBDUCB010000122.1:0-3726 GCA_040003695.1 bacterium | reverse complement strand
GTCAGCTCGACCGGCATCTACTGCCGGCCTTCCTGTCCGTCCCGGCGGCCCAAACGCGAAAATGTTTCGTTTTTCGCTTCGCCTGCCGCCGCGGAGAGCGCAGGATTTCGTGCCTGCCGTCGGTGCCATCCCACTGATGCGCGAAAGAAGGATCCGCAGGTCGAAATGGTGCAGCAAGCTTGTCGCATAATTGAAAACGGCGATGGAGAAGCTGTGACGCTCGATGCTTTAAGCGAACAAGTTGGCGTTAGCTTGTTTCACCTACAACGTACTTTCAAAAGCATTATGGGTATGTCGCCCAGCGAGTATGCCGAAACGCTGCGCGTGAACAGATTCAAGCATAGCGTTCAATCGGGCGAGAAAATCACCAACGCGATCTACGATGCCGGCTTTGGATCAAGCAGTCGCTTATATGAGCTTGCGCCTTCGCAATTGGGTATGACACCGGCAACCTATGGCAAAGGCGGACGCGGCGCCGTGATTCGTTACGCGATTAGCGATAGTCCTTTGGGGCGTTTGCTGGTGGCCGCGACGGATAAAGGTGTGTGTTCAGTCAGGCTCGGTGATTCAGATGATCTACTCAAAGCGGAACTGCTGAAAGAATTCTCCGCTGCCGAAGTGCTACCCGATGAAAAACTATTGCGCTCGGCGGTAATGGCAGTTGTCGATCACCTCACCGACAACACACCGCGGCTGGATTTACCGCTCGACATTCGCGCCACCGCTTTTCAACGTCAGGTGTGGGAACAACTCCAAAAGATTCCCGCCGGCGAAACTCAATCGTATTCACAGGTCGCAGAAAGCATCGGCCAGAAAAAGTCGGTACGCGCAGTTGCGCGCGCTTGTGCCACGAATCCAGTGGCGCTGGTGATTCCCTGCCATCGCGTAATTCGTGAGGACAAGAGCCTGGGCGGTTATCGTTGGGGACTGGACCGCAAGAAGAAATTGCTGGAAAGAGAACGAGCAAAGTAGGACAGCATCCTTGCCTGTCATCGCTGGACGAGCGATAATTCAATGGAACTTATATTCGGTTTGGGCGCGCTACGGCGCGCCTTTTCGTTATTTTCAAGATAATTAGGCTGAAATGGCCCTTTCGGCTCGCGGATTGCGGCGTTAGCAGGTAAGGAGAGAAAATTCATGTTAAAGATTCTAGTAGTTGGAGTAGCCATTCTCATTGCGGTAGCCAGCGGTTCCGCGCAGAGTAATGGCAGCAAACGATATGTTTCGCACAAAGCGAGCGTGGTCCGAGTCGGCCCAGTGACGACCTTTCTTAAAGAAGGATTGAGTACTGAGCAGGTGGTGCGACTTTTGGGCGAGCCTTCAGCAATATTTGAACGTAAGCAGGAAGACTTGATAGTAACCACTTATGAATTTCCACGCGGTGCAGGCCGAGTACTAATCGCGGAGTTTGTAAGCGATGCGCTTATCAATTCGAGAATCGAAACGCGCGCGCAAATCGCGCGGTTAAGTCGTTAACCCAGCTCGTTAACTTGTAAGCAGTGATCTTAGGAGATGAGGTCGCCATGAAGTTAGCATTGAGTTTAGTTCTGTTCCTCGCTTTGGTTCCAGCACTGGCGTCGGGCGTTGCCGCCCAAAGCACTTCCGGGACTGGACAACGCGTCGCGGCGTTGCGCGCGCAGTTACTCGATGTCCAGGCAAAAGAAGACGCGTTACAAGCGCGCGCGCGTCAATTGAACGAGGATCTGAAACCGGAAAACATCGAGCGTTCGTTAGCCGGTATCGGTTCAACCAAGCCTGAAGAACTGCGCGATCTGCGCCGGCGGCAGTTAACGATAGAGCGAGAAAGCCTGCGCACTCAACTCAATCTGCTGTCAGCGAGCCGCGAACGTTTAGAGTCTGCGATTCGCACTGCGGAATCTGCGGCTTATCAACAGAGTGCAGAGGGTTTTGCCACGCCGCTTGATCAGACGATGCTGGCGCAGAACGCGATCAGTCCGCGTTGGTCAGTCGGGATACTAGTGGGGCTGGTTGCGGTGCTGGGAATAGCTTTCGTGATTGCGTTGATTCGCAGAAATGTTGGCAGAAGCAATTGATTAAGTAAGTGATCAGTCCGCGCAGCGGACGAGTGACAGATTCTCAAGCGACTCCCGATATTTCAAAAGCTGATCGTAAGCTTCGTCCAGATCCTTGTGCTTGCCCTTGTACTCCCAGCCGAAGTATCCCTTCTTCCAAATATCGGCCCACCCCTGACCGCCGCCGTGTTTAGGCGCGCCTTTTTCGAAAGTGAGATTTTCGCCGGTGGGATCCTGTTAGGCAGGCTTCGGATGATCGAAAACCTCGCAGAGATCTAGAAAGTGTTGCTGGGAAGCCGAGCGTTCTGTTAATTCAGACTGGCGCCACTTGGCGACGAATTCCGAGATGTTCATCGAATCGCTATGCTCCGATGAGAAGAGTGAGGCGAGTATAGCACCCCAGTCAGTCAACCTTGTGTCATGAAGTCAGCACCACACCGCGGTAGCGGGTGGGTCTGCCCTCACCTCTGACACCGAGTTACGACTCGTGGAAAGCGGAACCCACCCGTCACCGCGTGGTGCTACTGACCTCATGACATAAGTTGAGTCTCCGCGTACGCGGACCCACCCGCTACCGCGGTGTGGTACTGACTTCATGACACAAGATTGCCGCTGTACGCTTACTCAACCGTTACAGACTTAGCCAGATTGCGTGGTTGGTCCACGTCGCAACCGCGACGCACGGCGATGTGATAGGCAAGCAGTTGCAGCGGAATGATTGAAAGAATCGGTGACAGTAGATCGCTGGCAGGTGGAATGTTGATAACGTAGTCGGACACCACCGAAGACATCGTGTCGCCTTCCGTGAGTACCGAAATCACAATTCCTTCGCGTGCTTTGACCTCAACGATGTTTGAATGCGTTTTTTCATAACGCAATTCTGACGAGCGGTTGCCTTCTTCTCGCGTGTTTATAAACATAACCGGCAGACGCTCGTCGATTAGCGCGTTTGGTCCATGCTTCATCTCGCCGGCCGGATACCCCTCCGCGTGAATGTAGGAAATTTCCTTCAGTTTCAAAGCGCCTTCCAGCGCCACCGGAAAATTTATGCCGCGGCCAAGATAAAGGAAATCTGTCACTCGGAAGAACTCTTTTGAGAGCTCCTCAATGTCGTCGGATTCGTTCAGCAGATGTTCAAGCTTGACCGGCAATTCAGCTAACTGCTGCGCATGATGTTTTGCTTCGTCAGCCGATAGCGTTCCCCGAAGATTGCCAAGATAAAGCCCAAGCAAATAGAGCGCGACCATCTGGCAGGTGAAAGCTTTAGTGGAAGCAACACCTATTTCCGGACCAGCGTGCGTTAGCACGGTGCCATCTGCTTCGCGCGTAATCATCGAGCCGAAAACGTTGCAGATGGCTAGCACTTTGCTGCCCAAGTCTTTCGCCTCTCTTAGTGCGGCGATGGTGTCAGCGGTTTCGCCCGATTGAGAAATAACCAGAAGCAATGTGTTTTCATCCATCACCGGATCGCGATAACGAAACTCTGACGCGTAGTCAACCTCCACGGGAATGCGCGCAAGCTGTTCGATCATGTACTTGCCCGCCAGACCTGCGTGCCATGAAGTGCCGCAGGCGACAATCAGAATACGATCTGCATTTACTAATTTATTAATATACTCCCGAAGACCACCGAGGATCAGTCGGTTTGATGCAGAATCAAGTCGGCCTCGCATACAATCCATAATTGATCGGG
>JBDUCB010000419.1:0-12646 GCA_040003695.1 bacterium | reverse complement strand
ATCGGCGGGCGACGCCCACCGCTAAACAAATCTTTCCTGGATCGCCAAACGCGCGGGCTCTTTTTTAGTTTTCTCCGCCGGTCACCGGCTTTCCATCCGCATCATAAACTTCCACCGTTCCATACTTGTTGAGAATAGCGCGCGTCTTTGCAGCGTCACCCACTGCTACAATTTGCAGGTGGTCCAGGTCCACGTATTTTTGCGCGACTCGCTGCACATCGGCCGCGGTCACCGCCGCAACTTTTTGCGGATAAGTATCCCAGTAACCTTTCGGCAGATCGTAGAGTCGTTGCGTGACGATATTTTGCAGCAACGCTTGCGGGTCTTCGAGTGACAACGCAAAGCTGCCGATAAGCGCGCGCTTGGCGTTTTCCAGTTCGGCCGTCTCAACTGCAACGCTACGGATTCGTTTCAGCTCATACATGAATTCACGCATCGCGCCTTCGGTAACTTCCGTGCGCACTGAAGAGTTGGCCAGCCACGTGCCCGGAAATTTTGAACTGACAAACGAGCTGTAAGCGCCGTAAGTGTAACCGTGATCTTCACGCAGATTCAGGAACAAACGCGACGCAGCGTCGGCACCCACTACCTTGTTCATTATTAACAAAGGAAAATAATCGGGATCGGTGCGTTGAATGCCAAGGTTGCCAAGCTGCAAGACTGTCTGCACCGAACCGGGCCGGTCGATAAGGTAAATGCGCGCGTCAGGTTGGGCCTGAACCGCGGGAATCGTAGCCGGCGAAACGTCACCTTTTTGCCAGTCGCCAAAGGCGCGTTCAATCTTCGGCAGCACATCTTTCAACTTTACGTCGCCAACAATCGTTAGCATCGCATTGTTTGGCCGGTAATAAGTTGAATGAAACTTTGCCAGGTCCGCGGCGGTGGTTCGTCGCAGCGATTCGGGCGGCGCATTAACCAGCGCTGCCGGATGATTCCCATAGATGGCGCGATTGAATCTTTCCTGCGCGAGGTACGAGGGATTGGAACGCAGGAACAGCAAACTCGCGAGCGTGCGGCCTTTGAACTTTTCCACTTCATCTGCGGGAAACTTCGGGTTGCGAACTACGTCGGAAAAAATATCCAGCAGTTGATCCAGGTTTTCAACAAGTCCCGAAGTCGTTACCGCTGAGGTGAACGACGAAACCGATGCGTTTGCGCTGAGCGTCGCGCCCAGCGAATCCACCTGTTCGGCAATCTCCTTGCTGCTTCGTTTGGCGGTTCCTTCGCGCAACAATGAAGCCGTAGAAGAAGCCAACCCGCGCTGGTCGGCCGGGTCTGACAGACCGCCGCTGAGGATTACCATCTGCATGGAAACGAGCGGCACGCGGTGATTTTCCAGCACCAGCACGCGCAAACCATTCTTCAGTGTCGCTTCCTTCGCGTTTGGCAGCTTCACCTTCAGCAGCTCTTTGCTGACCGGCGCCCTGTTCTTTAGCACCGTGGATTTTCTCAGTTGTCCCGGATCCGGTTGCGGGCTGGTTCGCTCCTGGGCAGAAGCAGCAAAAGCTGTAACGGTCAGAATGATCGAGGCAGCAAACGCTTTCCTGGCGTTGTGATTCATGATTTTCCTTTTACTGTCCGGCGTTCCCTGCGCCACGAGCACCCCGCGTTGTGATCACCACCACGCGGTTTTCCTTGCTGAGATATGTGTTCGCAACTCGTTGCACGTCCGCCTTTGTAACCGCGGTGACTTTGTCGAGACGCGTATTGATCAAGCCCGGCTCGTTGTAGTAAACAGCGTACTGGCCAATCGTGACTGCGGTAGACAATGAGCGTTGCGCGTTTTGAAGAAAGCTGCGGCGCGTCGCACTCTTTGCCTTTTGCAGTTCCCAGTCAGCAATTGATTCTTTTTGCAAGCGTTCGATCTCTTCATAGATTGCTGCTTCAACTGCGTCTGTTTTTAATCCCGGCCGCAGCGTGGCAGTAATGTAGAAAGCGCCTGGGCCGCGATTCTCTGCGTTAAATCCACCGACGCTGGTAACTAGCTCCCTCTCACGCACCAACTTTTGGTAAAGCCGCGAGCTTTGGCCTCCCTGCAGCGCGACAGACAATACCTGCAACGCGTAAAAGTCAGGAGTGTTTCCAGGAACGGTCTTGAATGCGATCGCTACCTGCGTTGCTCGCGCGAGTTGATCGCTGACGGTTGCGCGCCTTTCTTCCTTTGGCGCTGGTTCTGTCTGGTCCACAGGCGGTGGATTGGGTTGTCGTGGAATGCTTTCAAAATATTTACGCACCTTCGCCAAGGCGTCAGTTGTTTTAAAGTCCCCAACGATTACCAAAACAGCATTGTTGGGTGCGTAATAGATGCGAAAGAAATCTTTAATGTCGTCAACCGAGGCGGCATTCAAATCTTCCATCGAGCCGATCACTGAATGCTTGTACGCGAAGTTGTCGTAGATCAACTCCTGTTGCAGCTCGCCGCTTTTGCCATACGGTTGATTGTCGACACGCTGGCGGCGCTCTTCCTGCACGTTGTGCCTCTCGTTATCGAGATTGTCTTTTGTGACTGCCAGGCTACGCATGCGATCGCTTTCCAAAAAGAGCGCCAACTCAAGCTGGTTTGCAGGCAGCGCTTCAAAATAGTTGGTGCGGTCCTCGCTGGTGGAAGCGTTTTCGCCGCCGCCGTTGTTTCGCACCAGAACCGGATGCTCGCCCGCGCCGACGTTTTCAGAACCCTTAAACATCATGTGCTCGAAGAGGTGGGCGTAACCGGTCTTGCCCTTTTTCTCGTCGCGCGAACCGACGTTGTAAGTGACCGCAGTCGAGACTACCGGAGCCGTGTGGTCTTCAACCGTGATAACGCGCAGGCCATTCTTGAGTGTCGTTTCCTTATAGTTGACTCTTATGTTGCGCGTTTGCGCCGGCATCAGTTGCGCCAGCGATAGACAAACGACAATCATCAGCGAAAGCTTGCGGACATGTCTCATCGAGCAACTCCTTTTTTTGTAAAAAACGGGAAGAGCTCGACTTTATTTGCTTATTTCAGACACTGTCAAGTGGCGTCTTTCGCGTCTTTCGGCTACGTGCCGTGCTTTTTCAAGGTTAGGAAGGGGACCATCCAGCCAACCGCGCGCAACTTCTCGCCATCCAAAATCCCGACGCAGAAAGCTTCGATTGATTCCGGACGCCACGGGCAGCAAACCCACACAGACGGCCGAAAGCAAGAGCCAGCGCACTGTGCTGTCAGAAGATCGCGGCTGTATAATCCGAACAACCAGCCGAGCCACAAAGCAGAGACCATAATGAAGATATTCAGGCCTATCGTTCTCCAGTTATTGCTATTAATGTCTGCGGTTCTTGTTTTGGCTTCAACTACAAGCGCTCAGCAACCCGCACCGCAGCAAGCCGCCAGCCGTTTCGACATCACCAACTACCGCGTTGAAGCGCAATTACTTCCGGAGCAGCACATGTTGCGCGCGGGCGCCGACATCACTGTGACTCCGCTGGATGCAACGCGCTCGCTCGTTTTCGAACTGAACGGATCGCTAAAGGTGGAAAGCATTGATCGCGACGGCCGTGCAATGACCTATGTTCAGGATGCGGTCGGGGTGGGTTCGCTTGGACCAAGCGTGCGCGTGGACCTGGGACAGGTGGTCCCCGCCAATCAACCGTTGACGTTGCGTTTTCGCTGGAGCGGAGCGCTGTTGTCGCCCGAGGGTGGCCCCCTCGCCACCAAACGTCTTGCGTATGTTGGTCCTGAAGGTTCCTATCTGATGTACGCGTCGCGTTGGTTTCCTTTCCACGACTATGCCGCTGACCGCGCTACCTCCGACATCACCTTGATCGTTCCCACTGGTTTGCAAGTAGCAGGCACCAGCGACGACGCGGTGACCGCGCAGCCGTCGCCGAAGGAAGGCGCAACCCGGTATCGCTTTGTTCATCGCCAGCCGGTGCTGATCGGAAACTTCGCGGCCGGGCAGTACATCAATCGCAACCTTCGTTTCGGAAAATATGAGATTCAGTTTTACGCCAAGCCGGGCAGTGAGGGTCGGATTGATGGTTATGCCGAGCTAATGGGCCAGGTTCTGGAGTTTTACACGAAGCAGTACGGCGAGCCACTTTTTGGCAATCGCCTGGTTATCGCGCAAGTTGACGATGAAAGTCTGGACACTTACTCAGGCCCCGGAATTATTTTTCTTGCTTCAAAGTTGTTCGATTCATCGCGACCATTGCCTGAAGAAAAACTGCAACGCGAGGTCGCCTATCAGTGGTGGGGCCAAACAGTCGGCCTTAAGTCGTTCGACGACGCCTGGATCTCGCAGGGGCTGGCTGAATGGAGTTCATTCGCGTTTCGTGAATCAACGTTGACGGGCGGAGCACTCGAGGCTGCGCAGCGAGAGCAGCAGGAACGCGCGTTGACTTTTGAACAAACTGCTTCGATCGCGCGCGCGCCTGGCGCCCTGGACGATCAGTCCGCTGCCTATCAGTCCATCGTGTTTCACAAGGGAGCAATGGTCTTTCGCATGCTGCGTGAGACCGTGGGTAAAGACAAATTTAATCTGTTGTTGCATAACTTCCTGGAACAGTATCGCGGCAAGAATGCTTCTATCGACGACTTTGAGCACTTGACTACGCAAGTCGCCGGTCAGAACATGCGCTATTTCTTTGCGCAATGGGTCGAGGGCACCGGCGTTCCCGAGTTTACAGTTGACTATCAAATCATCCGCACGCGCGCGGGTAAATTCCGCACGCGCGGCACCGTCAAACAAACGCTGGAAACGCTGCGCATGCCGGTGCAGTTGATGTTGCGCGCGGAAGGCGACAATCAAACGATTGTTACGATGATTGAAGGCCGCAGCGAGGATTTTGATTTCGAGTCGAATGGCCAGCCGATTGAAGTAGTCGTCGATCCAAACTACAGGATCCTGCGCATGTCTGACGATTTGCGCGTTTCCATTATCGCTCGCCGCGGCATCGAGCAGATGAAGGAAGGTCAGTACGCGGAAGCGCAACAGCAGTTTGAAGCGGCGCTGAAACTGGACCGATCGAATTCCTGGGTCTACTACAATCTTGGTCTGCTTTATCTCGAACAACGCAATTGGCAGCTCGCGCTCGACAATTTTGAGGCTGCCCTTAACGGCACCATCAAGCCTTCATGGATTGAAGTTTGGGCCCACATCAAAAAGGGCAATGCCTACGACGCAAAGGGCGAACGCAACCGCGCCGTCGCCGAATACAACAAGGCTGTCCAATCAGGAATCAACTACGACAACGCCATGGCGATAGCTAAGAAGTTTCTGGCCACGCCATTCGATCCCAAAGCGGCGCAGTCGGCGGGATTGATGTCACCGGGAAACTAATTCGCATTTTCGACTCGCTCGATCGACAGTTGCGGACCCATGACGTCAGTACCACCCTGCGGTAGCGGGTGGGTTCTTTTACTTTATCAATCTGATTGCCCCGCGGGATGTGCTCGCGACCGATGACCCAGCCGCTACCGCGGTCTGGTACTGACCTCATTTCTATTAAGGAGAACAATCAATGTCTACCCCAAAAAGCAAAGTGAATCCGATCCCCGCGGAATATCCGGGTGTAACTCCATACCTGTCTGTCAAAGGCGGGGCCGAGGCGATCGAGTTTTACAAAAAGGGATTTGGCGCGACTGAACTGAGTCGTCTTGCCAATCCCGATGGCACTATTGGCCACGCTGAAATCAAGATCGGCAACGCGCTGGTAATGCTTGCCGATGAATATCCCGATTACGGAAACTTTAGTCCAAAGACACTCGGCGGCTCAGCAGTGCGGCTGCACATGTACGTTGAGGACGTTGATGCCTTCTTTGAAAAAGCGGTTGCAGCCGGCGCCAAAGTTTTGATTCCGATCGCGGATCAGTTTTACGGTGATCGCTCGGGCCGGCTTGAAGATCCGTTTGGCCACGTTTGGCTCGTATCAACGCATGTGGAAGATGTGACACCGGAAGAAATGCAGCGGCGCATGGAAGAATTCTCGAAGAAGCAGTGAACCGTAAACTGGGAACCGGTTCACGATTCACGGGGTTTTTGGCATGTACGTCAGCCAGAAATAAATTACCTGGCCCACGCCGATAACAAACCCAATCACGGCGCCAAACAATTCAATAGTTTTCAAGTGATGCTGCGCCACGGACAGCACCAGCTCCTCAAGTTTTTCCAGCGGATAGTCTGAAACCTTGCGGCGCACCAACCCGCCTACGTCAAACTCTGCAATCGCATTTGGCAGACGTTCGCGCGCTGCAGTGGTAATTCGTTCCACCAGGGCCGCGCTCGCGCGCTTCATTGAATGCTCGGAAACGTGATCGCCCAGACGGCCAATCGGTGAAATCAACAGCCGCTCGATCTGCGAGCTGAGAATCAAGTTAATTGTTTGGGCTGTGTCATCTCGAGATAACAGACCCAGCAGGCTCTTTGTTAGAAATTCTTTTGCACGACTAATCGAATCAGGATCGAGTTGCTCCAGCGCGGAGGCGAGCGTCTGTGGCCGCAGTCGGGCGAAAGCGTCGGTAACATAAGTCAAAACTGACGCCGACAACTCTTCGCTCTTTGCCATCTCCACAATGCGGTTGGTAATTTGACTTTTGATTGAGTCAAACTTTTCCGACTCGATCTGCCCAATCAAAACATTCAAAGGTCGCGCCAGCACATTATCGATCGTTGCGTTCAGAAAAGCCTCAGCTTCCTGCTCAAACGCCGGCCCACGCAGGTATTCCTCAATGCGCTTGGGCATAGTCTTGTTTACCAGCTCATCAACTTCGCGATGGATACGCTCGCGCGAGATGAAAATCTTTTTGATGAGCGAAAGCTGCTCGTAGTAATCGTCAACTTCGCGTTTGATCAAGGCGCCGATTTGTTTGCGCGTGTTCTGGCTGGTGGCGATGTCGGCCAGATGATGAACGATTGGCGGCACCTGGCTGTCGATGCGCTCCTTGAGGAAGGCGACAGTTTCCAGAGTAAAAGTTTCGGCGAGCGTCTCGGTACTTTTCGCCAGATCGTCGAGACGTCCCGAAACGAAATCGCCGATCTTCTGTTCAAACCCTGCTTCATTAACCAGCCGCGCAAAGCGTGCCTGTACGAAACCGGCAATTTCGTGAAACACCTCTTCGCTGAAAGTGTTCTCGATTCGCCGCGCCAGTAATTCATCCAGTTGCTTGTCAACAAAACGCCCGACAGCTTGCGCAGTTTCTTCGCTCTTCAACATGCCGGCGATATACTCGGCCAGCCTATACTGCAATGCGGAAAGCGTGTCCAGAATCGGCGCACGCACTTGCGACGGCAGCGCCTCGATGAACGAGGGATAAACTTTCGATAACAACTCTGCAGTGTAAGTACCAACAAAATCTTCAACCTTGCTTGCAAAGAAACTGGTTTCAAACAAGGCATCAAAAACTGTTTTCTGCGAAACCAATTCATTGCCGACGGCATTGCCAATGGATTGGGCCAGTTTCTCTCGATGCCTTGGGATCATACCCTGCGGCCATATAGTAACGCCGGCCAGCTTTACTGGTTTGTAAGGATGAAACAGCATCCAGATGGCCAGCCACGCGGCGCCGTAACCATGGATGGTGGCAATGACGACGATGGCCAGCGAGATTAGGAGTTTGAATGTAAATGGATCCACGGTTCGTGAATCGTAAATCAAAAATGCAGTAAATCGTAAATAGTGAAAAGCAGGGGACGTAAATCGTGAATCGTAAATCAAAAATGCAGTAAATCGTAAATAGTAAATCGTGAATAGTAAAACGTTGAGCCGAAGGTCAACTATTTACGATTCACGATTTACTATTTACTTCTACGGGAAAGCCGGCATTGATCCAGGCGCTGGTGCCGCCAGTGACGTTAAGCACGTTTGCAAAGCCATGTTGCCGGAGGATGCTGGTGGCGGCGCTTGAGCGAAAACCGCCGGCACAAATCACGGCGGTTGGTTTAGTAGGATCGATTGGTAATTCGCCGACGCAGGACTCGAGAGTTGAAAGTGGCGCATGAATAGCGCGCGGCACGTGTCCGCTGGCGTATTCAGGCGGACGGCGCACGTCAATCACTTGTAAATCGTTTTGCTTTTGTTCGTTAAGCAGCGCGTTCAATTCATGGACAGAGACCTGGGGAACTGTCTGTAGTTCAAATCCGGCCTCGTGCCATGCTTGGATGCCTCCCGCCAGATAGCCTTTCACATTCTCGATGCCAACGCGCGCAAGTCGCATTTGCGCTTCTTCGATCTGTGCTGACGATTCCGCCACGATTACGATTGGCGCAGTCAGCGGAATCAGTGAGCCCGCCCAGATTGCAAACTGTCCGCCCAGACCAATGTTCAGAGATCCGGCAACGTGCCCCGCGCCAAACTCTGCCGCTGGTCGCACATCCAGAATGACGTGGTGCAAACTTTTAGTTCGCGTTGGGCTGTAGCGCAAACTGTTAGTTTGCGTGCTTGCTGTCAGCCCTCGAACTTCTCCAGGTGACAAAGCCACTGGCTTAGCTAAGTTATTCAAAGGTTCCGCGCCAGTCCGATTTATTTCCGCATCCTTCGGAAAATACGCAGGCGCCTCAGCCAGGTCGGCAGTCATCATGTGCACAAATTCATCTTTCGCCATTGGCTTCAGCGCATAGTTAAACTTACGCTGTTCACCAATTGTTGAAGATGTTTCTTTCGACATGCTCTTCCCACACATCGAACCCGCTCCATGCGCTGGATAGACTTCCGTATCGTCCGGCAGTTTCAGAAGTTTTTCATGCAGCGTGTCATACATCATCGCCGCCATCATCTGCGGCGTGTAGCCTTTGCCGCCCGCAAGATCCGGTCTACCAACATCGCCAATAAATAACGTGTCGCCGGTCAGAATTTTCTGCGGTTGATCGGAAACTTCGGTGTCGGTAACCAGGATGCAAATGCTTTCAGGCGTGTGGCCGGGTGTTTCCATGATTCTGAGATTTACCTTCCCGAGTCTGATCTTGTCCCCGTCGACGACAGCGCGATGCGGAAACGTGGCTTCCGCTTTTTTACTGAAAACTATTTTAGCGCCGGTGCGCGCCGACAGTTCACGATGGCCGCTGACAAAGTCAGCATGCAGGTGGGTTTCGATAATGTATTTGATTTTGAAGTCCTGCGCTTCGGCTTCTTTGATGTACTCGTCCACGTCACGCTGCGGATCGACCACCGCTGCCTCACCTTCCGAACCAATCAGGTAAGAAGCATGCGCCAAACAGCCAAGATAGAATTGTTTGAAATACATCATTTCGGATTCTACAGCTTCCATGGCGTCATCGAGAATCGTTAACTCGATTCCACCGCGGACGCTGCTTGTCTGAATTCGTTTAATTGCGGAATCTGCGGATAATCTCCTTTAAGCAGCCGGTTCCTTGTACAGCCACGCGCCGAGAATTGCGCCCAGCACCATCGGCACAAGTTGCAGCGCCATCACTTTCACAAAGAAGATCTTTTCATAGAAAGGAAAAGGCATCCACTCAATCGATGGCAACACAGACATAGCCAGCCATGCAATCAAGCCAGTCGTAACTGCCGTCTTCGGTCCTGGGCCGCACGGTACTCGCGCCGCCACATAAATGAGCATCGCAACCAACCCTTTGCCGAGATCGAAAGCGGCGAAGTAGATATACGCAGTGTTGTCGGCCGTCAGCGGCTTCCCGGCCCCCACAATAGCCGCCACGTGATACTTCCCGAGAAGTGCGCCATGGATAAACCCGTCAGTGATGAAATAAAACGCGCCGGCGACGAGCGTCCCAAGGATTAGACGTCCGTAATTAATTTTTCCCATCTCTTGGTTCCTTTCGTTCAATGAGCAGTTTAGAGTCCGAGTTGTAGCTTGCCGCCTTTCGGAGACACGCAACCTAAAGGTTGTACTCTAAACTTCTTGCTGCTAGCCGCTAAAAGAGAAGCTATTGATCCCCATTATCTTGCGACGGAAGTTTGTACGCGTCGCGCGCCGGTTTCAACGGTCGCAGCATCCAGTACGGCCGCCGCGTGCCGTCGGGTGAATATTGATCCGCGGGGCGAGTCATTCCTAACCACTTTTTGTAGACCTCGCGCGACTTTTGCGTATCAACAAAAACATCACCAACATTGTCGCCGTTCTTTGCTCGCTCGACGCGAACCGCCTGGTGCCAGCAGTGCATTCCCGAAATCGGATCGGGATGAACCGGAAAAGTCATGTTCTGATGAACGCCAACATCGCCCCACCAGATGCGCAGCGTATCGGGGTCGCTCGACTCGTAAGGCTCGGCGCCTTTTTCGCGCTTGAGTCCCCACTCAGTTCCTTCGTGATTGAGCTTAACGGTCGCCATCAACTGACGCTGGCCTTGTTCGCCCTGCTCACTTAGTTTCCAGCGGCCCATATGATGCGAGCAGGCGACGATGCCGGGGCGGATTCCTTCCGTCACCCAGGCGGCCACGACGTAGTAACCAATTTCAGTTTGGACACGCAGCAGATCGCCGGTGCGCACGCCGAGCTTTGCCGCGTGCTTGGTGTGAATCCAAAGCGGATTCGTGTGCGCGATTTCGTCAAGCCACTTGGAGTTGGCGCTGCGCGTGTGAATCTGCACCGGCAAACGAAAAGTTGAAATCAGAATTGTTTCGCCGGCGGCGAGATTATCCGGATGCACATGGCTCTTGATGTAGGTGGGAATCGCAAACTCCGGCCAGCCCCACTCCGCGAGTGTATGCGAGTAGAATTCCAGTTTGCCGCTCGGCGTGGGAAAGCCGCGTTTGATCTCGCCGTCGATTTGAACACCAACTAATCGCCGGCCATCAGCATCGCCGTCGGGAGTGGGAACCGGCACAACATTTGGCGAGGCAGGTTTTGCTGTGCGCGTAAAGACTCGGCCGCGCGCATCGACGTTAATGTCTTCGAGTTCTGCGGTGGCAACAGTCTCTTCATAGAGGGCGCCCACTTTATTTCGAATCTCATAGGCGCCATAACGGCGCATGAATTCCAGCGACGTCAGATTTTCTGCGTCAGCTTTTTCCGGCAAGCCCGGCAACGAGTTATCAAAAATCCATTCGTAGTATTCGTCAACGCTGAGACGCGTGCCTGGATTCTTTTTGGATTCAACGTATTGGCGTATTCCTAGTCGACCGTCCGGATCAATTCTCCAGGACAGTTCCATCCAAAATTCGTTTTCTTCCCATACCTCACCCGGATTAACCTGACGAGTGTCATCAATGTTTTCGCCTTCGCGCTGCCTATCGGCTTTCTTCACAGGCTGGCGAAACCCAAGCCATTGCGAATCGTGCGTCTCGTAAGAATGAATGTCGTGACGTTCTGAACCATGGCCCATCGGCAGGACATAGTCGGCGAAATAAGATGTTTCATTCCAAGTCGGCGTCAGCGCCACATAGCAACCAACCAAATCCGGATCGGTCAGCATTTCAATCCACGAGAAGCCGTCGGGATTGGTCCATACCGGGTTGTAGACGCGCGTGAAATAGACATCTAGTTTGGCGCGCCCGTCCTTTAAGAAGTGCGGCAACAGAAACGACATCTCGTGCATCGACAGCGGATACTCGCGTGGCCACTGTGTCTCGTTCCACATTTGCGGATGCGGTGGCGTGTAAATTGGTTTAGGAACAAACTTGTTCCAGGCGTTGGGAAATACGCCGCCTTCGGTTGCGACCGCGCCGAGCAGTGCATTCAAGAGAAACACAGCACGCGCGACGGCCCAGCCGCCGCTGACGCCGGAGGAAACGCTGCGCCAGTTATGACTGGAAAAGCGTGTGCCTGCGGTCGCAATCAGTTTTGCGATCTCTTCAATTGTTTTGGCGTCGACGCCGGATTCTTTGGCGGCGAATTCGAAAGTGTATTGCGCGTACAGCTTTTTTAACTGCTGTTCAAAATCTTCAAAGAGCGGGGGCAAGCCACCCTTCCCAACCTGAGAGGCGTCGTTCGAATCTTGGTGTCCTGAAACTCTTTCACTGTCGCCGGTTTCCGACTTGGAACTTGAAACTTGAAACTTGAAACTTAAATACTCCTCCCAATTCCACCACCGTCTTACAAACTCGCGGTTGTAGAGATTGTTCTGAATCAGATAATTCGCAATCGCCAAAAGCATCGCACCCTCTGAACCGGGATAGGGCGCGACCCAATAGTCGGCGTGCGTTGCGGTATGCGAAAGGCGCGTGTCGAAGACGATCAACTTCGCGCCGTTGGCCTTGCCGTCGATGATGCGTTGCGCGTGAGGGTTGAAGTAATGGCCGGATTCAAGATGCGCGCTGATCAGCAGGATAACTTTCGCGTTCGCGTGATCAGGGCTGGGTCGATCAAGCCCCATCCAGAGTTGATAGCCTTCGCGGCTACCTGAGGAACAGATGTTCGTGTGCGAGTTGTGACCATCAACGCCCCAAGCGGCAAGTATGCGTTCAGTGAAGCCGTCTTCACCCGGACGGCCTACGTGATACATGATCTCGTTGCGGCGATTTTCGACAATCGCGTTACGAATACGCGCCGCAATATCGTCGAGAGCCACGTCCCATTCGACGCGCTCCCATTTTCCTTCACCGCGTCTGCCGGCGCGCTTCAGCGGATAAAGAATGCGATCGGGGTCGTGAATTTGATTGAGGGTTGCCGGACCCTTGGCGCAGTTGCGCCCGCGCGAGCCCGGATGTTCGGGATTGCCTTCAAACTTCTGCACTTCGCCAGTCACTTTATCGATGTAGGCAAGCAGGC
>JBDUCB010000436.1:0-3745 GCA_040003695.1 bacterium | reverse complement strand
GCTATAGAGTACAAATAGCGCATTCCGACAAAATGCGGATACTAACAACCCGCATACGAAAACGCAAGTCGCACTCAGGATTGCAGATATCCTAACACTTGTGAGAGGAAAAGAACGGCTACTGCGACTCATTCTTAGCGCTCGCCGCGTGCAGAACTACTACCCTAATGTGAAGTTTGAGATTAATCGCGCGCGGCATCAAGTGTCTCGCACTTTGTTGAATGCCAGTCGCTGCTCCGCGATCACTGCTCGATAGAATGAACTGAAGTAACCATACATAGACAAGCAAGCTGAAATCACAACTAACCAAAGCATTGCTCTGCCGGCTGTGTAAAGAAGTACTTGCCAATCGTTTCCGGTGACGACTCCAGATCCAAACAAGTGTTGCCACGCCGCCTGCAATTCGGGAACAGACCAAAACTTAATGGCCGGAAACGGTTTGCCGAAATTTGCCACCGGAGGTTTTCCAGCAACGCTCGACCCAATCAACAATGCGACGGTCAACACCTGGACCAGCATCTTAAACTTGCCCATCTTCGAGGCTGCGATAACGAGGCCGTCAGCAGCGGCAATCGATCGTAATCCTGTTACTGCGAACTCGCGCCCAACAATAATCACAACTGCCCAGGCCGGCGCCAATTGATTTTCGACCAAAGAAATCAAGGCCGCGGAAATCAGTAGCTTGTCGGCAATCGGATCCAGCAGTTGTCCCAGACGCGTCACCTGTTTGCGACGTCGTGCGTAATGTCCATCCAGATAATCGGTAAAGGCCGCGCCGAGAAAGAGCGCGACGCCGAAAATATGCCGGGGCACTCCAAAGCTTTCGGAAAACGGTGTGAGCAGTACGACCACGAGTAGCGGGACGATAAAGATGCGCAATAGCGTCAGAGCGTTGGGCAGATTCAAAGTAATAGCCTTGCAGAGCCGGACGAAACTTCGGATGGCGATTACACGGCAGTGTAGGTTGCGCCGAAAATTACTGTCAAGACGCACTGACTGCCAACTTGCTGTTCAACTTTTCGTGGGCTAAAATTGCTGATTCGCTACTCGCCGTTATTCTCGTCTGTAGCGTGTCCGAACGTTTTCGTCGCGAACCTAGCTCAATGGCAATTGATCTCATCACAGTAAGAGGGGCACGCCAGCACAACCTCAAAAACATCAACGTAGAGATACCCCGCGATCGTTTCACCGTCATCACAGGCCTCTCCGGTTCCGGAAAATCATCGCTGGCCTTCGACACGATTTATGCTGAAGGTCAACGTCGTTATGTAGAGTCGTTGTCTGCTTATGCGCGTCAATTCCTGGATCAACTGGAAAAGCCTGACGTGGACTCCGTTGATGGTCTTTCTCCAGCAATTTCAATTGAGCAGAAAACTGTTTCCCGTAGTCCGCGTTCAACGGTGGGCACAGTAACAGAAATTTACGACTACATGCGGCTGTTGTTTTCTTCAATTGGCCTGCCGCATTGTCATAAATGTGGCGCGGCAATAACGCGGCAAAGCGTCGAACAGATTGTGCAAAACGTTCTTGGTCTCACGGAAGGCGAGCGCGTCATGATCCTCGCTCCTATCGTGCGTGGCCGTAAAGGCGAATTTAAGAAGGAACTGGAAAAACTCGCCAAGGATGGTTTCCTGCGCGCTCGCGTTGATGGCGAACTGCTTTCCCTTGATGAAGAAATCAAGCTTGATAAGCGGCGCAATCATACGATCGAAGCTGTGGTCGATAGGCTTTTGATTAAACCGGGAATTAATGAACGACTTGCCGATTCAGTGCGCACGGCGCTGAAACTCACCGGTGGCGCGGTGCTGGTTTCAGTAGTTGACGGCGAGGAAAAACTTTATTCAGAAAAGATGGCTTGTGTGATTTGCGGCATCAATGTGCCACCACTTGAGCCACGTTCCTTTTCTTTTAACTCCGCGTATGGCGCCTGCAAACGCTGTCATGGTTTGGGCTCGGTACTCGAAGTAGACGCCGCCAAATTGATCGCTGATGCAAATGTTGCCGCTGACAAATTGACGTTCATAGGCCAGGCTGACCGCCAGGGCTCGGCATATTTGAAAAGCGCGCTGGCGGCCGTCGCCAAACATTTCGGGGCAGACACCAGGAAATCATTCGCGGAACTACCTAGAGAAGTTACTGAGGGATTTTTGCGAGGCGTCCCAGGCGAATTAACTTTCCGGCAGGGACTTTACTCATATCAAAATCCCTGGAAGGGCGCGGTCCGTTGGCTTCATGATCGTTTGAACGAGCCGCCTTCAGAAAAAGTGGGCGCCGCGCTTGAAGAGTTAGTGTCGCCAGTTGTATGTCCGGATTGTAAAGGGAAGAGACTGAGATCTGATTCGCTATCGGTTCGAGTTGGCGGGCGCGGCATCTCTGAATACACGGCCTTGCCGATTGAAGATGCTGTGCCTGCCTTCGCAGCAATCAACCTGAACGCCCGTGAAGCACAAATAGCCGGCCAAATACTGCGCGAGATCAAGAATCGTTTGCAGTTCCTGGAACATGTTGGGCTTGGTTATCTGACTCTTGATCGCTCTTCAGCAACCTTGTCCGGCGGCGAGGGTCAGCGCATTCGTCTCGCGACGCAAATTGGTTCGCAACTGCGCGGTGTACTTTATGTGCTTGACGAACCATCAATCGGCCTCCATCCGCGCGATAACCAAAAACTGCTTGACACGTTGACGGCATTGCGCGACCTGGGCAACACCGTGCTCGTAGTTGAACACGACGAAGAAACGATTCGGCGCGCCGACTATGTGGTCGATCTTGGACCAGGCGCCGGCGCGCATGGTGGTGAATTAGTTGCATTTGGTACTGCGGACGATGTTGCAAACAATCCGCGCTCGATCACCGGTCTTTATATTCGCGGCGCGCAAAAAATCGAAGTGCCAACGCAAAGGCGAGCGGCAAACGGAAAATATCTGACGGTGCACGAAGCACGAGCTAATAACCTCAAGGACATCGATGTCTCAATTCCCCTTGGCCTGTTGACGGTGATCACCGGCGTCTCCGGTTCCGGCAAATCTACCTTAATTGGTGACATCCTTTATCCCGCGTTGGCGCGCCACTTATATGGTTCGCTTGCTGAGCCTGGAGCCTGCGCCGCCGTCGACGGTTTGGAGCACGTCGATAAAGTAATCGAGATCGATCAGTCGCCGATCGGTCGCACACCGCGTTCAAACCCTGCGACGTACACAGGACTTTTCACGCCGCTAAGAGAACTTTATGCGATGCTGCCTGAATCGCGCGAGCGCGGCTACAAGGCGGGCCGCTTCTCGTTCAACGTGAAGGGGGGCCGCTGCGAAGCCTGCGAAGGCGATGGTATGAAGCGCATCGAAATGAACTTTCTTCCCGACGTTTACGTGCTTTGCGACGTCTGCCGCGGCGCTCGGTACAATCGCGAAACGCTTTCAGTTAAGTACAAGGGACAATCGATTGCCGAGTTGCTCGACACGACAGTCGAAGAAGCACTACCGATTTTAGAAAACGTACCGCAGATCAAGCAGAAACTACAGACGCTGCTCGATGTTGGCTTGGGTTATTTGAAGCTGGGCCAGTCAGCCACAACGCTATCTGGCGGCGAAGCGCAACGCATCAAGTTGGCGAAGGAATTGTCAAAACGCGCGACCGGTCGCACGGTCTACATGCTCGACGAGCCAACCACCGGATTGCATTTCGCTGATGTTCATAAACTGCTCGACGTCTTGCAGCGGCTGGTATCTCTGGGCAATACCATAATCGTGAT
>JBDUCB010000123.1:0-12681 GCA_040003695.1 bacterium | reverse complement strand
CGCATCGTGGTTGTAGTAACGGTCCGGATAGTATTCGTCGAAAATTTTCTTTCCCACCATCCGTTTCATTTCCCACTCAGTCATCTTGCGATGCAGGGAATTAGCAATAATGATGTGAACGTCATCAACTCCGTGGCCGGCAAGCATGTCTAAAACAACTTCGAGCACGGTTTGACGAATGTCCGGCGTGGCCATTGGCGGCAGCGGCAAACTGATATCGTCGATGGCTACCGTTACCTGCATGCCCGGCTCGAGTTGCGCAAAAAGTGGATCACAACCATGCGGATGATTCAGCGCATAACGAATTGCGGCTTCGCGGTTTGGCAGACCCTTAATCGGCGCGTTCGGATAAAGCACGCGCGTGCCAATGGGAAGATCTTCAAGGATGAAGTCCTCACCGGACGGCATAATTCTGGGCGCGCTGTCGCGATCGATGTAGACGACCGACTCGTGTGTTTTTCTTCTTAGTTGTAGGGCCATAGGTTTTAAGCGGGTAAAAGGTAAATAGTAAATGGTAAATGGTAGAAAGCGGCCAGGGTGCTCTGTGCGGTCGACTACCTTGCGCGATTGAAAGCTGGTCCACCACTCACGTGACGAACCAAGCCTGTTATTAACCTTCCGATTCTCTCCAGTTGGTCTATCAGCCTTGAAAACGTAGCTTCATCGAGATAGCCGAGCCGGTTCGCGATAATCAGTTCCGTTTCGAGTTCACTTGCCGAGCCCTGCGAGTTTGAAAGGAAGTGTGCAAACTCTTTTTGGGAACGTCGTCCGGCCCCTTCTGCAAGGTTCGCCGGAATCGAAACCGCAGCGCGACGAATTTGCCCAGTCAGGCCATACCTTTCTTCCTTCGGAAAGTGATCACTGCTTTTGTAAACATCTGTTACCAGCTCGATCGCTTTACTCCAAGCTTCGAGCTTTTGATGTGGACGCATGGTCTTAGATTCCTTTTTGCGAGTTTGAACCATTTACCATTTACTATTTACCATGGCTCTAGAGTAGCAAAGCTCATTGTTTAGAGTGCTAAGCTACTGAAATGAAATCAGTAAACCGCTATTATCGGCGGTCGAAAATTTCCGAGCGTAAATTCCGTCAAGTGGTGCGTTACTTTGCGATGGATTTTACGGCCAGCGATGTGGCGCAGTTGACGGGACTGACGCGCAAGACAGTGACCATGATCTTTCTCAGAATCAGAGAACGCATTGCCGCCGAATGCGAGCGTGCCTCGCCTTACTCTGACTGCGAAGTCGAGGTGGATGAAAGCTACTTCGGGGCGCGTCGAGTGCGGGGCAAGCGCGGACGCGGAGCCTCCGGCAAGACGATCGTCTTTGGCATCTTCAAGCGCAACGGTTGCGTCTACACCGAAGTGGTGCCGGACTGCCGAAAACGCACCTTGCAGGCCGTAATTCGCGGTCGCGTGGCGTTGGACACTGTCATCCATTCGGATGGCTGGCGTGGCTACGACGGCCTGGTTGATGTCGGTTACGCGAAACATTTCAGAGTCGATCATGGTCGGGACCAATTCGTGCGCGGGCCGCACCACGTCAATGGAATCGAGAGCTTCTGGAGCTACGCCAAACGACGGCTGCAGAAGTTCAACGGCGTCCCTGGGCGCACCTTTTATTTGCATCTGAAAGAATGCGAATACAGGTTCAACAACAGAACTGGGAACCTGACTCGCGAGTTACTTAAACTACTTGTTTGTTACCCGCTCTAGATGCTGTTTGCTACTCTAGAGCCTTACCATTTACCCGTCATCTAAGATTCAAGATCGGCCAATCGTGGTGCAGTGCCGTTTGTCGCAGTCTCAGGTCTGGATTAATTACGGCTGGATGTCCCACGATCGAAAGCATGGGCAAGTCGCTCATGCTGTCGGTATACGCATAAGAGTCGCTGAGACTAATGCCTTCGCGCTCTGCGAACACTCTGATCCACGATGCCTTTGTGGCAGCAGCCATGACCGGTGGCAGGAGACGCCCGGTGGCCACGCCGTTAACGAATTCCAAACGGTTGGCGACGTAGTCTTCAATTCCCAGGTGTTGCATCAACGGCTTCACGGAAACGTCCAGCGCGCCGGTCACCACCACTTGACGCAACCCGTTGCGACGCGACTTCTCCAGGAGCTCGTATGTTCCCGGAAAGACGGCCGGCTTGAGCACGGAAAGAAATAAATCGTCGGCCAGATATCGCAGCCGATCTTCCTTCACACCCTTGTAGCGTTTGAAATAAAGATCGTTGAAAACTTTTCGGCTGTACTGATCGGTTATTGCAAAGACCGGCAGGCTGAGCAGCGTCGAAGCGCTCTTCTTGAAACTACGAAAAAGGCCCGGCTCATTGCGGGCATAAAAGCCCAGAGTATGGATCAGATTCGTGCTGACCAGTGTGCCTTCGAGATCGTAAAAAGCCGCCGCTGCCAAGACTGCCTCCGTAACTCGTATCAGAGCTTCCCCGACGGTTCGTGGGGTCATCGCGCGATTGATTAATGAAGGGCGTCAATATAACCTAAACCAGCGCTTTGCGGGTAATCAACAAATTATGTGTATGTCGTTACTAGACAATCTGCCCTCGATCAGCGGAGGTTTGATGAAAAAAGGCCGAAAACCCGAGAGCTTACTTGTTCTTCTCTGCTTGGCTTTGGTCTTGGCTGCCAGTTCTGGTTGCCGAGATCGCTCGGCTCAACCGAACCAACAAGGAGTTGCCGGTGGGGAGAAGAGTGCCAGCGACAGAATATCCGAGGCGGATGCTTTCTATCGTCAGCGGAAAGATCTCACCAACGCGAGGCGAGGAATTATCAGTCTGAGACAAGCCAGGACTCGCGACTCGGGAAACTACGAAGCTGCCTGGAAGTTGGCGAGACTCGATTACTACCTCGGCTCGCATGCAGATGATGACGCGGAGCGCGAAGCAGCATTCCGGGATGGCATTGAGGCTGGAAAGACAGCGGTGCAGCTTGAGGACAACAAACCTGATGGCCATTTTTGGCTGGGCGCTAACTACGGCGGCAGTGCGGAGATGAGTATGCTGGCAAGTTTATCTAGCTTCGAGGATATACGCACGCAAATGCAAAAGGTCCTCGAATTAGATGAGGGTTATGAGGGTGGGAGTGCATACCTGGCCATGGGCCAACTCTACCTTAAGGCCCCGCGGATGCTTGGCGGAGATAGTAAGAAGGCGGTTGAGTATTTGGAAAAGGGTTTACGGTTCGGTGATGACAATGGGTTGCTGCGGCTTCGTCTGGCTGAAGGCTATCACGCGCTCGGTCGGGATCAAGACGCGCGTAAGCAAATTGAGTTCATTCGAAAGCTGACTCCCAATCCTAATTATGTTCCTGAGTATGACGATGCCGTGGCGGGTGCGAAAGAACTTGAGAAGAAAATCCGATGATGGTCGCGGCCTATGGAACCTGCGGATTCTTGCCGCTTACTCGCTTCAATTCTTCTAGCGTGCGTTTGTGCTGCTCCAGTTTTTGGCCCGCCTCGCCAAGTTTTCCCTGTGAAGTCAGGCGCTGATAATCCTCTAATTCCTGGACGGCTCTATTAATTAATTGCTGGGCGTTTTCGCCGGCTGCGGGCGAGGCGGTGGGCTTTGCTGTGCCCTCGGCAGCTTTCTCTGGTTGCTGCCCCGGCTTCGCTTCAGCTTGCGGTTTGCTCTCGCCAAATAGACTAGTCATCGCCTCATCGAAAGTTTGTCCATAGCCAAGTCGATCCTGAATTGCAAGAACCACCAGACGCAACTCCGGCATAGGACTGCTTTCAGCTTTTAGATACACCGGCTCGACGTAGAGAAGCGATTTACCGATGGGAATAACCAGCAAGTGTCCGCGCAGCACGTGCGAGCCTTGTTGGTTCCAGAGTGTGAACTGCGATGAGAGTTGCGCGTTCTGATCGATGCGCGCTTCGATTTGCAGTGGACCGTCGATGAGCCGCGACTTAGGAAAGTTATAAATCAAAAGTTTTCCGTAGTTCTCGCCGTCGCAGCGTCCGGCCATCCAGCCAATCATGTTGTTCCGGCTCGCGGGAGTGAAAGGCAGAATCAGAACAAACTCATTGCGTACCTGTTCACCCGGCAATTGCATCAGCACGAAATAAGGATCGATTGCCTGGACCTGCTTTCGGTTTTGCTCGTCGAGAGAGAGTTGCTGCGCCACATTCCAAACGTCTTCACGCTGGAAAAACACCTTGGGACTTTGCGTGTGGTAGAGCCCGTAAATCTCTCCCTGTGCCCGAATCAAAGTTTCCGGATAACGAACGTGAGCGCGCAGATCGGCGGGCATTTGGCTGGCATCTTCAAACAGCGCGGGGAATGTCGCACGATAGGTCTGAATCAGCGGATCGTTAGAGTCAAAAACGTAGAAGTGGACTGTTCCGTTGTATGCATCGATCGTTACCTTAACGCTGTTTCGAATGTAGTTGACGTTGTTTTGACCTACGAACTGATGACGGGAATACGGATAGGTCCCGGATTCGGTAAAGGCGTCGAGCAGCCAAAACAATCGACCTTCCGAATTGACGACGATGTAAGGGTCGTTATCGTAAATCAAAAACGGCGCGATGCCATTGACCATTTCGCGAATGTTGCGATGGATCAGTACACGACTGTCAGAAGTTACATCGTCAGAGAAAGGCAGTTTCGAAAGATCGCCCAGCGCCCAGGCAAGTAACATTCGTCGGGCACGACCACCAATACGAATGCCGCCGCTGCCTTCATAGGTCGTGTATGTGTTTGCCTCGCCTTGCGGAAAATCGAACTCGCGCTGCTTCGTTTTTACGTAGACGTCTGAATTTGTTTCCTGTCCAAAATAGATTTCCGGTCTGGTTACTTTTACATCCTGGGTCGAGGACGTAATCGGCATATCCGAAACGACAAACCGCGGCATCCCCTCCGGCGTGAAACCGTTCGCGGTATTCATCGTAACGCCATAGCCATGCGTGTAAATCAGTTTTTCGTTAATCCAATTACGAGAAGCGTCAGGAAGTTTTTTTAGATCAATCTCGCGCGCGGCAATCATCATCTGGCGCGTCGTATCGGCAAGTCGATAGCGATCGACGTCGACGTCCGGGAAATCGTAGTAAGTCCTAATCGCCTGAATCTGTTTGAGCGTGTCCTGTAACGCGTGCCAATCCCAGAGGCGGATGTTATCAAGCGTGGGACGATTCGCATTCAAATCGAGCGACTCAATGGAATTGTCCGCCTGAAATTCGCGCAGCTCCACATGTTCGAGACCAAAAGCACGTCGTGTCCAGGCAATGTTTTCTTCGATGTAAGGAGTCTCACGTCCCAGCTCGTTAGGCTTCACAATGAAACTCGTGACGTAAGCGGGAACGAGCAACACGCCGACTACAAAGACAGCGATCGGAAGCGCTAAACCAAACAACAGAAGTTTCAGACCGCGTTTGGTGAATGCATTGAGCAGCGCAATCGCGGCTGCTACCAGCAAAGCAATAGCTACGAGACGCAATGCGGGAAGCAGATATTGAGCTTCCGAAAACGTAACTCCGGAAAACGTTTGATGATCTTCCCAGAGATATGGAAAGCGCGAGAGATAGGTCTGCCAAGCCAACAAAATAAGAAACGCGGCGAATGCAACGGACACTGCTGAAAGCGATCGCCTCGGAGCCGCGCCGTCAGCTTTCACAACTTTCGGCGGTGCGGCGAGCAACGAATAGATGATTGATGCGCACAAAACTACGAAAGTCAGTGTAATCAGCCAGGAACTAATCAAGTCGTAGAGCGGCAGCGAGAACAAATAAAAGCTGACTGGCTTATGAAAGATCGGATCTACTGCTGCGGCTTGGGTTTGGTTTAAATAAAGCGCGAAGGTTTGCCATGCGCCTTTCATGTCCAGTCCATAGAAGATCGCAAACAGGATCGCGATAATCCACGACGCGGGCCGCACAAAGCGCTCAGGCGAAACTTGAAACGATTGATTGTTGAGTACGATCGTTCGCTTTTCGAGTGACAGTGTCGCAAACTGACGTTCCAGTAACCAAAAAGCTCCTCTCAAGAACATTGCCGTCGCCACTGCGAAAGCAAAAAACAGCTCCAGTTTAAGTTTGAAGATGTACCAGTAGACGCTCGAGAGACCGAGTGAAGAGAACCAGGCAGCCGAGAGATAGATTGCCAGGCCGCGCGATAGAATGATGAGTAGTATTGCGATCGCTACCAGCAGCCAACGGCGCCAATGCCGGCGCTTGCCCGTGCCAACGTCGATGACTTCGTTATCCGCCAACCTAAAGCGTTCGCTCATCTGCGGCTAGCATACGCTCTATCCGTGGGCCACTCAACATAGCGAACTATCAGGTAGTGACCTATGTTGAAATCTCTGTGCGTCCTCTGTGTTCTCTGTGCCTCTGTGGTGAGTCTTTTGCGTGCAGCTAGGTTCACCACAGAGACACAGAGCACACAAAGGTGGCACAGAGAAACGAAACTCGAACACTACTAACTATCGCTTGCACGCTCGTTTCTCGCTGGACAATGCGTGTGTATAATACGCAGGGTTTTTCGCGCACTCTCCAGCTTGCGACTAACTCTTTTGTGGAAAGCCTTCGGTTGTAATCAAAACGTCGAAAACTGAGTCGTAGTTGAAACGAAAGAAGTATTGATGCTGGCCTCTGGACTAGTCCTACAGAACCGCTATCGAGTGATTAAGCAGCTCGGCCAGGGTGGCATGGGCGCCGTTTACGAAGCGGTCGACGAACGTTTGGACACAACCGTTGCGTTGAAGGAAACCCTGTTTTCCGATGAGCGGCTTAGGCGTCAATTTGAGCGCGAAGCGCGCCTGCTCGCCCGCATGCATCATCCGGCGTTGCCGCGCGTGAGCGATCACTTTGGAGAAAGCGACGGCCAGTTTCTGGTAATGCAATACATTGCCGGCGACGATTTGGCGCAAATGATGGCCGGCAAGCGTGGTCCATTTCCGCCTGATCAAGTACTTACCTGGGGCGATCAATTGCTGGATGCGCTGGACTATCTGCATACACAGGATCCGCAGATCATTCATCGCGATATCAAACCACAGAATCTGAAACTGACCGGACGGGGCCAGATCATCCTGCTTGATTTCGGCCTGGCAAAGGGACAAACGGGCGAAATTTCACGAGTCACGACGACAGCCAGCATTTTCGGTTACACGCCAAACTACGCGCCCCTGGAACAGATTCAGGGCCTGGGCACTGACCCACGAAGCGACATCTATGCGCTGGCTGCGACGTTGTACCACCTAATGACAGCGGTGAAACCACCTGATGCGTTGTCGCGTGCGGCGGCCCTTGTGAATGGCCAACCCGATCCGCTGCAACCAGCAAATGAGATCAATAACAAAGTTGGCCCTGAGGTGGCACGCGTCCTGGCGCGCGCGATGAGCCAGAATCGCGAACAGCGCTTCGCATCGGCAGCGGAGATGCGTTCCGCTTTGAAAGGAAGTGTGGAGGTCGCCACGCTCACGAGCAAGGCTGAAGCTGCGACGGTTCTCTTCAATGAACCCGCCAGGACAATTTCAGATAACGCAGCCGGAACTGTAAAAGCTGCTGCGGTTAAGACTGGCGAGACGACGGTTCTGCACCATTCGTTACCCGCTCGCAAAGGGTTAGCTCCCTGGACCATCGGTATTGCAGCGTTAATTCTGATCGGAGTTGTCTTCGGCGCATTTTATGCTTACCAGCGTAGGAACAATCTGAGCCCTGTGCCCGCGAGTAACTCCTCGGAACAAAGCCAATCCGCAAATCCTTTACCATCGGCAACAGGCAACCCGAATGCAGCGCCTGCCACAGGACCGGTCGCAGAAAAGGAAACTGCGGGTCAAAATCGGAATGCCAATACACCGGCAAAGACTGAAAGGCCACGCCACAGCGAGAAGGTTGCGGAAAAGCCGAGGACGGAAAGCAAAGGCACGCAAGGAACGCCAGATGTTGAGCCAAACTACCCTTCACCTGCGATTCCGGCCCCGCCGAATCCGGAAACAGATCAGAATGGCGTGCCGCTTGGCAATCGACGTTTGCGGCGGCTGGGTGGCGGCGTGACGGTCAGGCGTCTTCCAGACGGCACACAGGTGATGACAACTCCGGACGGCTCGCGAATCGTCACGGCACCAGACGGCACGCAGCGGGTCTTACGTCCCGGACAAAGGATCAATCGCCGAAGAGTCTATCCTTGAAGCGTCGCCGCCCAGATAGATCCCAGGTCTTGTTATCGTTTATTTATCGCTGAAAATATTTGCTCAGTGCTTCGAGAGACCTTAGTAGCGGAGGTGCACATGAAACCACCCGCAATAAAAATTCTGTTTGTTTTCGCGCTGGCATTCGCGTTTATGAGCATTAATGCTCGTAGTGCAGTCGCCAATTACGATGCGCAGCCGGCAACGCCAGCCGTTATCAGAATCGCTCCAGCTGCGCCCATCTTTGATAACCAAACCAGATTGGCAGAGTTGGCGGCGCGTCGTGCTCGCGTCGCTGAGGCGGTTGGTTCAAAAGGAATACTCATTCTATTCAGTACCGAGCCGCGCGTTTATACAAACGACGTCGATTACGAGTACCGCCAGGAAAACAATCTCTATTATCTGACCGGCCTTAAGCAGAATAACGCCACGGTTGTTTTGCTGCCGGGCAATGAACAACTTCCGGAAATTCTCTTCATGCCGCGACGCAACCCCGCTGCTGAAACTTGGACTGGCCACATGTATTCTACCGAGGAGGCCAGCCAGTTATCGGGAATCAGGGAGATTTGGGAAGCGAGCGAGTTTGAACCTTTTCTGCGCGCGCTGCGCAATCGCCAACCCTATCGTCCAAAAGCCGAACACGTTTTGCTGTCGATAATCACCGGCCAGCCCGGCCCACTTTCCATGGCCGGGTTTGAAAAACTGTTTGCGGCTGCAACGAAGAATGAAGCAGAACTGTACCTGCTGGTTCCCGGTGAAAGCGAAAGCCGTGAGTATAAACGCGAGCAGCGTTTCGCTGCTGACTGGGCCAGGTCGGCGTCAGGTTTCAGTGTAAAGAACATTACGCCAGTATTCGATCGTCTGCGACTAATCAAGTCGCCGATGGAGATCGCCTTCATGCAACATGCAATCGACATCACCACGGAAGCACACGAGCGCGCCTGGGTTGCGGCCGCAACGGCGAAGTGGGAATACGAAGTTGATGCACTGGTTACTTATACCTTCAAGCTGCGCAACGCCGATCACTGGGGCTACCCCTCGATTGTTGGCTGCGGGCCAAACGCGACCACTTTGCATTATGAGGAATCACAAGGGGCTGTGACGCCGGGCAATTTGATACTGATGGATGTTGGGGCGGAATACGAGCATTACTCAGCCGACGTCACGCGGACATTTCCAGTCAACGGAAGGTTCTCAACGCAACAAGCCGAGGTTTACCAAATTGTCTACGACGCGCAGGAAGCAGCCGCGAAAACAATCCGGCCGGGAGCACTCGTATCGGATGCGCATCGAGCGGCGACCGAAGTGATCAAGAGTGGATTACTTAAACTAGGTCTGATCACAGATCGTGATTCAAATCAATACCGCATCTGGTTTATGCATGGGACGTCGCACTGGTTGGGAATGAATGTGCACGACGTTGGAAACTATGGGACGAAGCTCGAACCGGGCATGGTCTTCACCAACGAGCCCGGCATTTACGTCAGACCCGACGCTTTAGACAATAAGCCCTCAGGCATGGGCGATGCCGATTGGGAAAAGTTCAAAACGGCGGTGAAGCCGGCATTTGAAAGGTACAAAGCGATCGGCGTGCGGATCGAAGACGATATGCTTGTGACACCCAATGGCGTCAGATGGATGACGGAAGCATTGCCGCGAAAAATTGCGGACATCGAAGCCTTTATTGCTAAAGCGCGAACCGCAGAGCGCCAGACTGGAAACTGAACTCAAGCAGTTCAGAGTACAAGCTTTAGCTTGCGCACTTCTCAGCATAGCAACCTGAAGGTTGTACTCTGAACTTCTTGACTATCATTCGCTGTGCTGGGCTGAATTGGTTTTTACCTGCTCGGTTGGCTTGACTGTTTGTTTCGCAAGATTAGCGAAGAATTGTGAAGCCATCATGCGCGCCGCGGAAAGGACCAGTCGTTGGCCCACGCTTGCGATCATTCCTCCTACCTGCATCTTACCACTGTACTTGATGACCGTAGTTTCGCCTTCTTCATGAAGATCGAAATCGCCTGAGCCTTTTAGAAATCCCGTCGATCCTTTGCCTTCCACCGCCAGTCGATAATGTTCCGGCTCACGCAAGTCCTCCATTCCTACCGTGCCATTGAACAATCCCTTGATTGGACCAACGCCAGCGCGAATCGTCATCGCATAGGTGTCGGGCGCAGTGCGTTCCAGACGCTCGCAACCGGGAATGCATTGCTGCAAGACTTCCGGATCGATCAGCGATGCGTAAACCCGCGCGCGTGGCGCATTGATGGTGTGACTACCTTCAAGGTTCATGGAAGCCGGAGCACGCTACGCTGACGCACGAGTTAGCGCGTTTTGAATAGCACGTCGCGTGTGCAGTATGGCGAGATGCCTTCGATAGTCGGCGGAGGCGTAAAGGTCTGCATTGATTTCAGCGCCGTCACAGGCGTGCGCGGCAGCATCGGCGGCAATATTGTCATCGATTTGTTTGCCGGCAAGCGCTTTCTCGACGTTGGCTGCGCGATATGCTTTTGCAGCTACGCCGGTGACTGCTATGCCCGCGGTCCCGCAGGCGTTGTTTCCGTTGAAATTCAAAGCGGCCGCCACGCCGACGACGGCGAAGCCGGACGCAGGATGGCGAACTTTCTGGT
Source organism: bacterium (assembly GCA_040003695.1). Taxonomy (GTDB): domain Bacteria; phylum Acidobacteriota; class Blastocatellia; order Pyrinomonadales; family Pyrinomonadaceae; genus PSRF01. Next base: position 1,905 of record JBDUCB010000123.1, on the reverse strand, counting down.
ACGCATGGCCAAAACGTCCAGCCGGTTTTGGAATGCGTATCTCTCGCAGAATCTCGCCCGGCTCTAAAGCCGTTGTCAGGAAATCAACAAAGAAATCATCAGCCCGTATCGTGCGTTCCCCATTGTTACCAACGGTTACCATTTCCGCATTCAGCGCAATAATGGCGGCAGGCCAGTCGCCGGCCGGATCAGAGTGAGCGATGCTGCCGCCGATAGTGCCCTTGTTTCTAACCTGCACGTCACCGATATGCGACGCGCATTCGGGCAGTAGCGGACATATGCGTTTCAGTAACGACGACGACTCGATTTCGTAATGCGTGGTCATCGCGCCAATCAAAATATTGTTCGCTTCCTCGCGCACGTAGGAGAGATCCTTGATACGCGCGAGGTCAACCAGCAAACTCGGCTGCGCCAGACGAAGTTTCATTGCCGGTATCAAGCTATGACCGCCGGCAAGAATCTTCGTTTCATCCGGATTCTGTGCCAACAGCATCAGTGCTTCGTCGATGGTGGTCGGGGATTCGTAGTCGAATTGGCTTGGGATCATGATGAAGTCCTCCGGGGTTGGGGGCAGGGGTTAGGGGATGGAGAGTAACAGTCTTCATTAACGCATTGCGTAAGGCGAAGAGCTGCTTGCTAAGTGAAACGCATCGTTCCCGCACCTCGTCGAACCGCTCAGGCGAGATGTACTTTAAGCGCATTGCGATTTCGATCTGTGTTTGGATTTCTGCTAGAGAAGCCTGCGCAATGGATAGATGATGAAGGTACTCTTTTGTGGATTCTCTGGTGTGTCCTTCGGCGATATTCGAGGGTATAGAGACAACAGCACGACGGATTTGGCTCGTGAGTCCGTAAATTTCGTGATTGGGAAACTCTTGAGTGAGCTGATAGACGGATTCGACCAGCTCCATTTCAGCTTGCCACACTCGTAGGTCTCGAAAACTGTTTACCAACCCCTAACCTCCAGCCCCTAACTCCCGTTTATTATCCTCCAAACCGTCTCCGGCTTAACCGGCATGTCCAGATGCTTCACTCCAAACGGCGCCAACGCATCGACGATCGCGCCGACGATGGCCGGTGTCGCGCCGATCGTGCCGGCTTCACCAACGCCCTTTACGCCAAGCGGATTGACCGGCGAAGGCGTCTCGGTGCGGTCTAACTCAAGCCACGGAATCTGCGTCGCTCGCGGAATGGCATAATCCATCAAGGTGCCGGTAACCAGTTGGCCCTGATCGTCGTAAACAATCTCTTCGTAGAGCGCTTGTCCCATCGACTGAACGATACCGCCGTGCAGTTGGCCGTCAACCAACATCGGATTGATCACTTTGCCGCAGTCGTCAACAGCGACGTAGCGCAAAAACTTGATCTCGCCAGTCTCGCGTTCGATCTCAACGGCGACGATGTGGGTACCAAAAGGAAAAGTGAAATTCTTTGGCTCGAAAAAGTAAGTGGCGGACAGGCCCGGTTCAGTATCCGGCGGCAGCTCTTTCGCGAGGTGAGCGGCAAGCGCGACCTCTTGGATTGTCAGACTGGACCGGCCTTCGGTCTCAGGTTGCCGAGGAAGAGCGCCAGCAGGCGCTTCGCCGACAGGCACGACTGGCTCGGATTCACCCATTGCAGCGGCGGCGCGCGCCTCCTGCAAAGAATAGCGGCCGCTTTCAAATGCAAGACTTGAAGCTTCTGCTTTCAGCATATGCGCTGCAATCTTGTTCGCCTTCTCTTTAAGTTTCTGAATCGCAATCAGCACCGCGGTGCCGCCCACCGCGGTGGCCCTACTGCCAAACGTGCCGATGCCATACTGAACAATTCCGGTGTCCCCATGAATGACCGTCACGTCGTTAAGATCGACGCCGAGCTCGTCCGCAGCGATTTGCGCGAAAGAAGTTTCCTGGCCCTGGCCATGTG
>JBDUCB010000171.1:0-12682 GCA_040003695.1 bacterium | reverse complement strand
CGTTAAAGAATCCCTCCTAACAAACCGCCCGGATGAATGAACGCGATCGCAGCATTAATGCCGACCAGTAAAAGAAAAACCCCAAACGCGATGCATGCATAGCCTGTCAATCGTTGCGCGCGCTCGCCAATCGTGATGCCCCAGTCAACCATAAATAACCAGATGCCATTCGCTAGATGCCAGACAGTCGCCGTTATGCCAATCAGGTAGACGATGAAAATAGGCACCATTCGAAATTCGCGGGCGACGATATCAAAACCCATCGATGGGTTGGTGGCCACTGACATATTATTGAGTCCCGGGATCAAGCCAAATCTGAAATTGAGCACATGAAACGTAATGAAGAAAAATAAAATCACGCCGGTAATGCGCTGGATTAGATAAAACCAGTTGCGTGGATACGGATAGGCTAGATTGTTTGGTCGCGCCTCAATTGTAATTACCAGGCCATAGACGGCGTGATAGATGAGCGGTATAAAGATTCCGCCGATTTCCACAAACAGAATGTAGGGAATCGACTGCAGGTCTTTAACGGCGTTGTTGAAGTCGGCGGGACCGGTAAGAGCTTTCGAGTTTGTATAAAAGTGCTCCAACAAAAAGAAGCCGAGCGGCATAATACCTGACAACTGATGGAGTTTGCGCAGAACGAAAGTCCTGCTCAACTTTACGCCCAAGAACGCGCTCCTTTGGACTTTGGATCAGCAGTCAAAATCGATGATCCTAACTCAGGCAAGTTGTGAACGAGTTTTTTCAGAGCAGGAAAATTATATGAACAACTTTCGGAAAAGCCAAACTCGGGTATTGTCTTATTTCGAGATCCTTCGCCCTGTAAGTTGGTAAAAACGATCCACGAAGTACACGAAAAGTCACGAACAGTTTAGTGTCCTTTCGTGTAATTTAGTGGATCGTTACCGTTCTTATAGATTAAGGCGTCTTACAAAATCGGTAACATGTCAGAACTTACTTCCAATTCTGCTTCGAAACTTGCCGCTCTGATTCGATCGCGCACAATCTCGCCTGTTGAAGTAATGGAAGCGCAGCTTGCAGTTGTCGATAGAGTCAATCCGCTACTTAACGCGATAGTTACTCTCGCTCCCGAGTCGATGGAGCGGGCAAAGGAAGCCGAAGCTGTGGTGATGCGCGGCGATGCGCTCGGTCCGCTTCACGGTTTACCTATAACAATCAAAGACACGATCGAAACTGCCGGACTCAGAACAACGAGCGGGTCGCGCTTGCGTGCTGATTTCATTCCGGAACACGACGCGCCGGCAGTGCGACGACTCAAAGAAGCCGGCGCGATCGTTCTCGGCAAAACCAACGCCGCTGAGATGGCGATGGACTATACGGCGGACAATATGGTATTCGGCCGGACGGTCAATCCCCACAACGCGCTACTCACGCCTGGCGGCTCGAGTGGTGGCGAGGCTGCGGCAATTGCGAGTTGCATGTCGCCGTGCGGACTCGGCACCGATCTTGCCGGCTCAATTCGGATTCCAGCGCACTTCTGCGGCATCGTCGGATTGAAGCCGACGGTGGGCCAGGTCCCAGGCGGGGGCCAGTTTCCTCCGAGCACTGGTCCATACTCGCTCGGCGCGTCGATTGGGCCAATGGCGAGACGCGTGGAGGATTTGAACTTACTTTTCAATGTGTTGTGCGGGAATTCGGCGGCAGCGAACATTCAGACGAGTCGCCAATTGTTAGCCGGTCTGCGGGTCGGTTGGTATACGGACGACAGTGTGACGCCGGTTACCAAAGAAACTCGCATGGCAGTTGAGATGGCAGCGCGCGCGCTTTCGGAAGCAGGGCTGACGGTCGCAGAGCGTCGACCGCCGGCCATAGAACGCGGCCATGATTTATGGCTCCAGTTGTTTTCGCGTGCTTCGGTGGTCCAACTTTACGACGTTTACAAAAATCACGAGGATCAGGGTGGAGACTTTGTACGCTGGCGTTTAGCCAAAGCTGCCGCTGAGCAATCCCCGACGCTTGATGAATACATCGGTTGGTGGATGGAGCGTGACCGGTTGCGCGCGGAGTTGATCGAGTGGATGGAAGCTACGCCGTTATTGATCGCGCCGGTGGGAGCGACGCCGGCATTTCCCCACGACACGCACAAGTTGAGCGTTGCTGGACAAACATTCAGCACCTTTCGCGCCTTCAGTTATTCGCAGACGTTCAATGCATTCGATCTGCCCGCGGTTGTGATTCCGGCGGGACGCTCAGCAGAAGGATTGCCTATTGGTGTTCAGTTAGTGGGCCGGCCGTCTGCTGAGGAGACTGTTTTGGCCGCTGCCGCAATGGTAGAAGAGGTCTTGTCCGACAAACTTTAGTTTGTCGTGCATTGCGAAATCGTAAGTCAGCGACAAACTGAAGTTTGTCGGACATACACCGATCCGATATAGTTTTAGTTATAGCTCGTTTGAACCGAACCTAACAATCTGAATTCAGGAGTTCGTTTATGGATCCCCTTTCCACCGCCGTCGCCTTCCTGTTTTTTGGCTTCATCGCGATCGTACTGCTGGTAATAGCAATAAAGACGATCCGCATCGTGCCGCAGGCGACCGTCATGCTGGTCGAGCGTCTCGGCCGTTTTGATAAAGTTGCCAGCAGCGGGCTCAATATTCTGATACCGTTCATGGACCGGCCACGCGCTGTCTATTGGACCAACGCGCGACCAGGTATAACTTCCATCGATCTGCGCGAACAATATATTGATCTGCCGCCTCAGCCGGTGATCACTCGCGACAACGTAACCATCCACGTCGATTCGGTTGTTTACTGGCAGATAACTGATCCCATCAAAGCCGTTTACGAGATGAATGACCTGGTCGGCGGCATCGTGCAATTGACGATCACCGGCATGCGCGCAGTGATGGGAGATATGGACCTCGATCATACATTGTCGCAACGCGATTCGATCAACTCGAAGTTGCGCATCATTCTTGATGAAGCGACCGACAAGTGGGGCGTCAAAGTCACGCGCGTTGACGTCAAGAACATCAACCCGCCCGAAGACGTGCGCATTACGATGGAGAAGCAGATGACCGCGGAACGCAATCGCCGCGCGCTGGTACTGCAAGCTGAAGGCGATCGTCAGGCGGCTATCACGCGCGCAGAAGGTGAAAAGCAAGCTGCGGTAACGCGTGCGGAAGGTGAGAAGCAATCGGCCATTCTTGCCGCCGAGGGCGCCGCGCAGGCGCGACAGCGAAACGCCCAAGGTGAAGCTGAAGCTATCGCCCTCGTTGCGGAGGCCATGCACGAACATGGCAATCCCGCGCAATATCTAATTACCACGCGCTACATCGAAAGCTTGCGCGACATGACGCGCACAAACAATTCCAAGGTGATCTTTATGCCGGTGGAAACTTCAGCGATGCTCTCGAGCGTGGGCGCAATCAAGGAAGTGTTATCGCAGATGGGCCAGAAGAGTGGGGAAGAACCGCCCGCCTCCGCACCGCCGCCACGACCGCGTGAGCTGCCGCGATAGATGTACGCCAAAAAGATGTCCGACAAACTTCAGTTTGTCGCTGGCTTCTTGGGATACCTGGACGACGACAAACTAAAGTTCGTCGGACATGAAGCACGACAAACTAAAGTTTGTCGCACAGCGTTTGTCGTGAGACGACAGTATATTTCGATCCGGCGCTGCTTAGTTCACTTCTAATCACCAACAATTCGGAGGCCGCGATCTTCGTAGGTTCAAATCGCGTCTCTTTATGAGCAGTCGCCAGCGCTCGCGCGCCTTGAGGTTTGTGCACGCGCGCAATTGTCAGGTGCGGATTGAACGGTCGCGCTTCCTTCTCAAAATCCAATCGCAGACACTCGTCATCAAGCTTTGCTTGCAGCGCCGCCAGTTTTCCCGCAGCGTCGTGAACACCAATCCATAACACGCGCGGCGTGCCGTGCCTGGGAAATGCGCCCGGGTCGCCAATCTCAATCTCAAATGGCGAAGATTCTGCGACTGCATTGGCACACGCGTGCGAGAGATCATTAACGCGGGCGGCAGGAATCTCGCCGACGAACTTCAATGTGAGGTGAACGTTCTCAGCACGGCTCCAACTCGCAGGCGAATCGGGTGCTGCTTCATGCAAATGAGCGATGTGTGCGGAGATTTTCTCGCGGACTAATGAAGGAAGTTCAATTGCACAAAAAACTCGCCACGTTTCGCCGGAGATTTCACTCATCGACTGAACCGCCAAAAAGCGGGGGCAAGCCCTCTTCCTGACCATGAGGCTTCCTGGATCGCGAAACCTCTCCGAGTTTATCTTTCGCATCTCTGGTAAGACTTTCAAGCGCAAAGATGGAAGACACCTTAGAAAGTCTCCGGGTCGGGAAGGGGGGCTTGCCCCCGCTCTTTTCTGATCTATTTCGGCATCAATACCATCGTTGTCTTAGTTGCTTTTGCAATTGCCGCCTCGGAGAAGGGAAACTCGCGAGGCGTCACCGCACGCCAGTCAGCAAGTTGATCGCTCCAGTGCGCAGTCGCGGGCAATCCTGATTCACCCAGCGTGATACCGTGCTGAGTCTTATCCCAATCGCTCGGATCGGCAATCAAGCGCATTGAAACTGCAGCCCCAACGTTGGGTGTTGCTGCCAAACCGCTCGTACCGTTCTGCGGAAAAGGAGCAATCGTGAATTGCAAACCGACCAGGGGCGCATTGGCTAGCGGATGTGGGAAGCGTACCTTCGCCATGTCGCCCCAGGTCCATTTCGATTCATCAGCGCCAAGATTTTTTGTTAATACTTTTTGCGCATCTTCGAAGCATGCGCGCAGCAAGTCGGCGTAGTTTGCGAATTCCTTCGGCAGCCATTCCTTTGGTTGCTCGGTTATCAAACGATCGATCGTCATATCAAAGTTGGGCCACGAATAAATTTTGACGAGATCGTCGCCGAGTGCAGCAGTCAAGACTCTCGAGCGAAACGCGACGCGCACTTGTGCGAGAATGGGCGTCACACGCGAATCAGCGTCCATACGCCCATCCCACTTTTCAAAGGCGTCAACGGCTGAAGCAAGACGCGTTTCGTCGGGCTTCAACTGGCCGCGCATGATCTTTGCGATTTGCCGGGCGAATAGCACATTCCCGATTGAATAAACATCTCCCTGAACACGCCGAAAGTCGTTAGCACTAAGCTTGGGCGTTTGACTCAAGAGCTCGAAAATCCTGCGCGCGCGATACGGCTGGGCCCAGACGTGTGTCAGGAAATAAGGATAATCAGTGCCAACGATTCTTTGATTCGCGGTAACAATAATTCCTGATGGCGGGTCATAGACTGTTGGCAGTTTGTCGACCGGTATATAACTGGTCCATTCGCCCGCATCGGTCGCGCCATCATAGGGAACGCTGCCATCGCCGGATTTTCTGATAGGAACAACTCCGGCCGCGTGATAGCCGATGTGTCCATCGACGTCTGCATAAACGATGTTCTGCGTTGGCGCGGTAAATGAACGCAACGCTGTATTGAACTCTTTCCAATTGCCGGCGCGGTTTAATGAATAGGTGGAATCGGGATTGTTTAGCTTGGGATCAAGCGCGGTCCATCTTAATGAATAACGTTTGCCGTCCTTTTCGAACACGATTGGTCCATGGCGTGTGACCGTAACATCCAGGGCAACGGAATCAATGGTTGATTCAGTGAAACCTTTTCGCACCTTGATCTCTTCGTGTCGGATTGCAGCGTCGCTCCATCCTGCCGGCGTCTTGTAACGTCGAGGATTAGCGGGATCGAATTGTTCGACGTACAGGTCCTGCACATCCGGTCCAACATTAGTAAGGCCCCACGCAATTCGTTCATTGTGTCCGATGATCACTCCGGGTAGCCCGGGCGCGGTCACGCCGGCAACGCGCACGCCGGGAGCGCTAAGGTGAACCATGTACCAGATCGATGGCGCCGAGGGTGCCAGATGCGGATCGTTCGCCAGCAATGGCTTTCCGGTCGTTGTGTGTTTGCCGTTGACTACCCAGTTGTTGCTGGCAGCGAGATCTTCCGCGTAAACGCCAAGGCGCGCGAGTGATTGCGATTCCAGTTCCTGATTTTTCAAGAGCGCGAGCAAGCTCTCTCGCGTAAGCGACGAGTTTCTTGTCGTGGGAGCAGCGATTGAAGAAACGGACTTAGGACTGTCTTTGCCAACCACCAGGACATCGAGCGGCGAAAACTCAGGCATCAGCATCGCCCGTTTTGCGGTAGGCAAACCGGCATACGCTTCGCGCATCACGTCGAGTTTCCACGTGGATGACAACGCCTCGGCAAAAACTTTGATTACGACCAGGGAGTCGACAGGCGTCCAGGGACTCGGTTTGTATTGCAGGATTTGAAATTCCGGTGGCAATGTTCTGGCATCAAGCATTGCGATGTAAGCGTTGACGCCGTCTGCGTAGGCTTGCAGCAGCGCGCGCGACTGCGGCGTCGCTTCGGCGAATTCCGCTTCCGCAACCTGGGTGAACCCAAGCGTTCGGTGTTGCTTGTCCTGATCCAGAACGACGTTGTTTGGTCCCGCACTCAAAATTTCCGCCAGCTCTCCACGTTCGGACCGGCGCAGCAAATCCATTTGCCAGAGCCGATCACTGGCAGTTACATAGCCCTGCGCCAGATAAAGATCGTGATCGTTTTTGGCTTGAATGTAAGGAATGCCGCGCTCGTCGCGCCTGATTGTTACTTGATCGATGAGACCCGCTATTGGCGAAGCAGTTGTTTGGGCCGCAGTCGTTCTTTCAGAAAGTATGAAAGCCACGGTCGCGACAAGGGAAATCAACACACACAGAAGGGTCGCGCGGGCTGCGAATTTTGAACACATTGAGGGAACCTCGCTTCCAAATTTTCGGGCGCGATATTAGCACAGTGAATATTCCTTGAACGTCATGAACATTGACGTGACCAGGAGCGGCCATTACAATCGCGCGCAGCAAACTTTCCCAAAAGCAATGCTTTCAACCTTCAAATATTTATGCAGCACGGTGGCAATGTTTTTCGTGTTCGCCAGTGCGATGTCAGCGTCCGCGCAACAACGGCCGCTGCTGACTGAAGACGTTGACATTATTCCGCCGGGCACAATGCGCATTGAAGCGGGAATCGATTTTCTGCAGGGCGCAAAGTTCCCAGTTTCAGGATTGACCGGCGACTTAACTCGCGTCGGAGTTATCGGCATCAACATCGGAATGGCGCCCAACGTTGAGTTTCAAATTGAAGGCGTGGCGCAGAATGTATTGAGTATTAATTCTCGAGGTACTTCTGCCATTCCGCTGACATTGACGCCGGGAGCTAATTCAACTAACGACACCGGCGACTTTATCCTCTGGGCTAAATTCAAACTTCGTAGCGAAACACGGCACGGGCCTTCGCTTGGCTTCCGCTTCGGCGTAGGACTGCCCAATTCGAATCAGGGTCGCGGGATTGGTTTGAATCAGACGAATGCCTATGGATCGGTTCTGTTTGGCAAGAAGTTTGGCCGCAATGGCCGTCTCAATACTTTCGGCAATCTGGGCATTGCGATCCTGACCGCGCCAACCGCCTTATTCACTCAGAACGACGTGCTCACTTACGGCGCCGCCGGAATCTTTCGCGTGAATAAGCAATTCAGCATCGCCGGTGAAGTTAACGGACGCGCCAACACTCGACCCGGCAACGGACCGAGGGGCACAGAATCGCAATCGGAAGCCCGTTTGGGAATGCAGGTGCGCGCCTCCGGCTTACGCTTTGATGTGGCGGCGATTAAGGGGCTCACCAACTTCACACATAATTCCGGCGTCACCGTCGGCGTTACCTACGACACGCCTACTATCTTTGCTCCGGCCAAATAATTCAGTTGCCAGTCATGAGTGATGAGTAATGACTAATGAGTTAGAGTCCGTGTAACTCAAAGCTCAGGCTAACTGCCGGTGGCTGACTTCTAGAGCAAAGTATGGTCTGATCCATTCGTTTATGATTGGGGTGACGAGAGAAAGCTTTTTGCTTTTACTCATCACTCGTCACTCAGCACTCATCACTTATTGGTATGTTTGATTGGTTAAAGCCCATCGGGCGCTGGCTTGAGCGCTATGTCATCGCCTTGCCGATTTATTACGCGGCGCCCGCCATGATTGTGATCGGCGCGCTCGACTCGTCGTTGTTGTCGCTCCCCGAGATCAATGACTATCTGGTCGTCGGCAGGTGCTTCAAGCAACCGAGCGCCGTTTTTTATTTTCCGATGTTTGCAGCAATTGGCTCCGTGCTCGGCTGCTTGTTGCTTTACACCATCATGAAACGTGGTGGCCAGGCCCTGCTGCGGCGGCGATTCAAACGTGAAAACATCGAAAAAGTTGAGCGCGCCTATGCTCGCTATGGTTTTCTGGCGATTGCCATCCCGGCACTGCTGCCGCCGCCAATGCCTTTCAAGATTTTCGTGGCCACGGCCGGTACGCTCGAGTATCCGCGTTGGAAGTTTTTAGTGACGGTGATGGTGGCGCGCGCGCTTCGTTATTACGTCGAAGGTATACTGGCGGTATTCTACGGACGACGCGTGTTGTTGTTTTTGAGAGACAACGGTTTGCTGATCGTTGTCATTTGCGGAGCAGCTGCGATCGTGTTCGTTTTGATTTATGCGTTAGTCAATCGCCGCCAGCCGGATGCGCTAAAAGAATCCAAGCCTGCAGACGCGCCGACATCGGGTGGCAGTGACAGGGCTCTTCCGGAATAACGATGAGATCCATCACACGCGAAGGAATCTTTCGACTTGAAACATTTGATCCACAAACTTACTAACGGGCTCGTTCGTCTTTCCGACTATTTTATCGCGCTTGGCCCAGTTGGACTGTTTGCCGTGGCGCTGCTCGATTCGGCATTCGTGCCGCTGCCGAGCAGTGCCGACGCGTTGATGTTATTGCTGTCGACGGCGCACCCGCGTTTGATGCTGCTTTATGCGTTGCTTGCCACGACGGGCTCAGCGATAGGTTGCGTCATTCTTTACTACATCTCGCGCCGCGCCGGCCGCCGTGCACTTAGTAAGTTTTCAGCGGCGAAACAAAAAAGAGTAAAGGAACTGATCGATCGTTATGACGTGCTGGCTGTGCTGGTAGCGTCGCTCTTGCCACCGCCCTTTCCCTTTAAGTTATTTGTAATAACTGCCGGCGTGTTTCGTTTTAGCGTGCTGCGCTTTACCTTAGCCATTGTGGCTGGTCGCGCATTTCGGTTTTTGCTCGAAGGATACTTTGCCGTTCGTTATGGTTCGCAAGCAAAACAGATCCTGACAAGATACTATCCGTGGATTGGACTGGGACTCGCGCTGGCGCTGATCGCTTTTTTCGTTACGCGCAATCTGTTGAAGAAGAAAGCAGAAGCAGCAGTGGAGAGTCTAGAAGTTTGACGAGATTGGCAGCAATTCCGCTTGATTAGTCGCGACAGCTTTTTCTATAGGCATTAATTCATACTTATGCGCCGCGGCCAGGTCTTTTACGCCGCTGGCAGCAAGTCGATCGAGCAAATGCAAAAAGACTTCGGCGGTCGCGAGCGCGTCACTGCCCGCGCGATGGCGTTCGTTAATAAGGATTGAAAAGTTTTGCGCCACTGTTTCCAGGCGGTAGTTTGCCAAACCCGGAATCGCACGTCGCGAGAGCGTGACCGTACACAGATGCGGATTAACCATACGCTGGCCGGGATAAACCCGCGATATTTCGTGATTGATGAAGTTGGTATCAAAAGGCGCGTTGTGCGCAATCAGAACCGCATCGCCAACAAACTCGAGCCAGCGCGGTACGACGTCAGCGAAGAGCGGCGCTTGTCTGACCATGTCGTTGTTGATTCCCGTCAGTGAGGCCACGAAGCGGGGAATGGGGATTTCCGGATTAACCAGTGTCAGGAAATTTTCTACTATCTGCTTACCGCGAATACGATATGCGCCAAGTTCAATTATTCGGTTAGGTGGCATCTTGGCGCCGGTTGCTTCGACGTCGACCACTACAAAATCCAACTCCGCGAGCAACCGCGTGTCGCAATCGTCTAACTGTAGTTCGACGGTGCTGCCCTCGATGATTTTGAAGCGGCGGTCATCCCTAATCAGGTCACCAACGAGCAACCCTGCCAATTCGTCGTCAATATGCGATACCTTGAATACGGCATCGACAATCTGCGAAGCGTTGGCGCGCCCGCCACAGTCGCGCAGCAGTTCGATTGTTTCCTGGAGGAGAGTCGAGTCGGAAACGAGGTTGCGATAGGACGACATCGCGCGGATTGTAACACGCCTTATTGATTTAGTCTGATGACTTTGCGACCTGAAAAAGTGATCGAGAAATTCCGACGGACCGGTGCGCTGTTGGAAGGGCACTTCCTGCTCACCAGCGGATTGCACAGCTTTGTCTATCTGCAATGCGCACTCGTGCTTCAGCACCCGAGCACTGCCGAAGAGTTTGGCCGGGAAATAGCGATGCATTTTCAGGATGCTGCTATTCAAACCGTGGCGTCACCCGCGATTGGCGGAATTGTTATCGGTCATGAAGTGGCGCGCGCTCTGGGCGCCCGCTTCATTTGGACGGAACGCGACAACGGCAAAATGCTTTTGCGCCGCGGCTTTTCCGTTTCGCCAGGGGAGAAGGTGTTGGTGGTCGAGGATGTTGTGACGACTGGCGGTTCGACGCGGGAAACCATTATTGCTTTGCAGAGTTTAGGAGCCGACGTTCGCGGCGCAGCATCGATCATCGATCGCTCGTCTGGTAAAGCGGATGTCGGCGTGCCGAGAATCGCGCTGGCAACGCTGGAGGTGCCTTCAGTTGGGGCGGCTGAATGTGAAGCTTGCAAGCGCGGCGAGGAAGCGATCAAGCCGGGGAGTAGGAAAATAAACTGATGTTTAGAGGCGGGTGTCGCCGCCGTCTTAATGTGCGAGAAAAAACGCGGGCAGCGCCCGCCTCTAAAACCGTCGGTGCATAAGGAATGAATTTCAAGCTAACGATTCAATACGACGGCACAGACTTTCATGGTTGGCAGATGCAGGGCGAACTGCGGACCGTTCAGGGCGAATTGACGCAGGCGCTTTCGCGAATCGATGGTCGCGATGTGGTTGTTCATGGTTCCGGTCGCACCGATGCAGGTGTACATGCTGAAGGCCAGGTGGCAAATATAATTCTGCAGAGGGAATTAACTGCGGAGAAACTACGCGCGGCGATTAATGGAAATATTGGGAGAGACGTTCGCGTGATGGAAGCTAAAGTTGTCGCTGACGATTTCCACGCTCGCTATTCAGCACTCGAAAAAACCTATCTTTACCGTGTGGTCAACGGGCCGGTCATCTCTCCCTTCTGGCTCCGCTACGCTCATCACGAAGCGCGCGCGCTCGATCTTGAACGCATGCGAGAAAGCGCCGAGTTGTTTTTGGGCGAGCATGACTGGACTGCGTTTTCATCCGCACAATGTGACGCTGAGACCAAGAACCGCACCATTACGCGCGTCGCTATCGACCAGCGTTGGGACGAACGAGCCCGCTGTCGCATTGTCGAAATGACAGTAAGTGCCGACGGCTTTCTCCGTTACATGGTGAGATCGATAGCCGGAACGTTGCTGGCAATTGGACGCAGCGAGATGGATTGCCGTCAGGTAGAACAAGCGATAAACGAAGGTGATCGTTCTCTTGTCGCAGCGACCGCGCCTGCCTGCGGACTCACCCTCACGCATGTTTCTTATGATGAGGGCACACGATAAATAGCTGCCGCTTGCTCTAATCTGTCGGAGCATGCCGTCTCTTCTGGTACTAAGCTGCCGTTTGTGGCGCCCCGCAGTTTACTTCTATTCCAAGGCTGGGAATCCGATGGCGACATCAGAACGAGCATAAAACCGAATACCTAGAGAATCGAGAGGCATTCGAGCGAGGAGTATCTCCTCAATCTTGTAAATGGAGGGCTACAACCCACCTGCCTGCTCGTTGACCTAATGCTGTTAGACATTACAGTTATCAGAATATACTGACTCTGGCACACTGGTTGTTAAAGTTTCGCATGGCCCACTTGTGTTGGGACGTGCGGAATTGACAGTATTTAGACAAAGTTTCTCCCGACTGATCTTTCATTCCGATCTCGGGCTCCGGCCGTCCTACCCCTCAGCTGGCAAGATGTTTGTCGGAAAAAATCTGCGGATCTGTGAAGAGACACCGACTTGGGAATATAGCGAAATTGCAACGAAATTATTGCTTGCGTGTTTCAGGTTGGATCCCTAGGCTGGTTCTGAGTTGGATCCTTACAGGTAACGAGGCAGAGGACCTTACCAGGCAATCAGCCCCCGCTTGGGTTAAGCCTCTGAACCTTACCACATACAACTAGTGACTTCTTAGCGCGCGCTGCGAACTGCGTTTAGCCAAGCGCGGGATTTGTGCGGCGCCAGCAAGAAGTCAATTCGTGGTGATTTGCCATGAGACTTCTGAGGATTGGCTTCGACCACGCTCTCGCGAGGAAGGTGCCTCGTCTAGTCGTCTGAGTCGGATTTGCAGACCACTGCGTCCGCAGCGGCGAATGCCCTCACTAGTGCCTTTGCCGCCTGATTGTCACTGCCCCATGAAAAGTGGACCGAATCGCGGGCATTGCCTGCGAAGGGATCTTTTTGAAAGAAAGTATGAGGGCGAGACAATGAAAAAAGTAGTATTTGGCACCTGCCTGGCAGTGCTTTTGATATCACTCTTGGCTAACTCTTTTCCTTCGACAAAGGCCAGGACTCTTACACCCGGCGTCAGTCG
>JBDUCB010000214.1:0-12708 GCA_040003695.1 bacterium | reverse complement strand
CATCGACCTGAAGGCAGGCGAGTGGATGCGCTCGCAACGCGTCGATCTTTCGGCCAGGCAGGGAATGACTGTAGACGACGCCAGCCTCAAAGAAATAATTGATGGGTACGACGTACGGTTCATTGTTATCAATACAGCCAAGCCGGCCCATCCTGGCGGAGTTCAACAATTCCAGAATTTCTTCTTCAGTCAATGCTCTCATCGATACAAACCCCCGCCTAAAGCAAGGGCAATGTTTGTGCCAGCATTAATGTTCACCGATTACGATTAAGACGACGGGTGAGATGAGTGTTGGTGCGAGCTTTCGCGCAGATCTTGAGCAACTTTCCGCAGCTTCGCGATCGCGCGTTCCGCGCGCTCGTCGCTCGGTGACCTAGATCTTAACGCTCTTGTTGAGTGTTTAGAGGAAGGGAAAGCGTAAAAGTAGAGCCTTCGCCGAGAACTGATTCAACTTCTACACGGCCTCCATGCGCACGCGCGATGCGGCGCACCGCCGGCAGACCCAGGCCGGTGCCGCCCTTAGTTGTTGTAAAGAACGGATGAAATATGCGGGAGAGATCCTCTTCGCTTATTCCGCGGCCTTTGTCTGAAACTTCAATCACAACCTCGCCCAGCTGGTCGTCAGTTTCGTCCGCAGGTGAGTGGAATAGTCGCACACTGACCGAGCCATTGCTCTCAGTTGCTTCGATCGCGTTTATGATCAGATTGAGTACCGCGTCTTCGATCTGGGCCGCATCGATCGAAACGACGATCGGTTCAGTGGGAGCATCGAGGTGAACGGTAACTCGTCGTCCGCCTTCGGAGCGGCCAAACACTTGGGCCCGGGCCACGTTGACGGCGCGCCGCACCACTTCGGTGAGTGAACTCGGTTTGGTCGCCAACACGCGCGGTCGAGCGCGATCAAGCAACGCCCGCACTGTCTGATCGATTCGTTCCACTTCGCTGCGAATTCCTCTCAGCGCTTCACTATCAGGATCGTGCGCGTCGCGACGTCGCAAAAGGATGTCGACAACGCCCTGAATGCCGGCCAGGGGATTTTTAATTTCATGCGCCAGCCCGGCGGCCAGTTCACCTACGAGAGACAATTGAGCTGCTTGCTGCAATTCTGTTTGCAGCCGCTTCTCTTCCGTGATGTCGGTATTGACAACGAGCTTCTGTTGAGGAGTTCCCTCAGCATCACGCACTAGCGTCCAGCGACACTCGACGACGATCGTGCGTCCGTCCTTTGTTATATGATTGACTTCGCCACGCCAGTGGCTGGTCACCTCGAGTTCGCGCCGCGCCTCTTCAAACTCTGGCGGCAAATCCTCAAACAACAACTCCCGCGCATTCTTCCCGATCACCTCGTCCGCAGTCCATCCGTAAATAGCTTCCGCGCCCTTGTTCCAATAAATGATCGTGTCATCGAGATCGCGCACCAGGATCGCGTCATGAGCTTCGTCAAGCAGGGCAGCCTGCCGGCTGATTTCTTCTTCGGCTAATTTACGGTGCGTGATGTCGTGGCGAATCGCTACGTATTGATAGGGTTTGCCGTCGGAGTTAAGGAAAGGAACGATCGTGGTATCTACCCAATAAATGGTGCCATCGCTGGCGCGGTTCTTTAGTTCGCCTTTCCAGACTTTTCCGCTGGCGATGGTTGTCCACAAGTCGCGTATGAATTCTTTCGGATGAAAGCCGGAATTGATAATGCGATGGTCCTGGCCCAAAAGTTCTTCGCGTGAATACTTTGAGATGCGACAGAACTCATCGTTGACATAGTTGATGATGCCGCGCTGGTCGGTGATCGCTACGATCGTGGACTGATCGAGGGCGAACTTAATGTCCGCGACTGCTTTAAGCGAGCGCTCGAGCTCGCCGGCATTAGCGCGAGCAGCTTCATTGAAATATTTGAGTGCGGGGTCAGACATTCAGTAGGAATTATACAGCCTGCGATTTGAAGTTCGACAAGCTTTAGCTTGTCGTTTTCCGGACGACAAACTGAAGTTTGTCGGACACTGGCCGCGTTGGATGAGTCACGCTTTGGCCTGGAAGCGGGCCTCTTCAAGTTTCTTCAAGCGATAACGAAGCTGATCGCGCGAAATTCCAAGCAAGTCGGCGGCTTTTGTTTGATTTCCGGCGCTTCGTTCGATTGCCTGGCGCACGAGTGCCATTTCAACTTCTTCCAGCGACACGCCATTAGCAGGCAAGCGAAAATGATTCGACTGTTGCGCGCCATTTCCCACCGCCGATGCACGCGCATCATCAGACAAGGCACGCGGTAGATATTTCGCTGAGATTTCATCGCAGTCTTCCAGAATCATTGCGCGCTCGATGACATTGCGCAGCTCGCGAACATTGCCGGGCCACTCATAATTGCGAAACGCCTCGAGTGCTTCTTCAGAAATACTGTCGATGTTTTTTCGCAGGCGCTCCCTGAAGCTTGCGAGGTAATGTTCGGCCAGCAGTCGCACGTCGTCGCCCCGCTCGCGCAAAGGCGGGATGTCAATCTGGATTACTGACAATCGGTAGAAAAGATCGGCGCGGAACCTTCCGGCTTCGCCTTCTGTTCTTAGATCGCGATTCGAAGCGGCGATGACGCGCACATCCAACGGCAAATCCTTCAAGCCGCCGACGCGCCGGAACGCACCTTCCTCCAACACTCGCAAAAGTTTCGCCTGCAGACTCAGCTCCAGTTCGCCTATCTCATCGAGAAAAAGCGTGCCGCCTTCAGCCTGTTCAAACAGACCCTCTTTACGCGCCTTGGCGTCGGTGAACGCGCCTTTCTCGTAACCAAACAATTCGCTTTCAATTAGTGTGCTCGGTATAGCCGCGCAGTTAATTGCGACAAACGGAGAGTTAGTACGCGACGAGTGATAATGAATTGCCTTGGCGACGAGATCTTTTCCGGTTCCCGATTCACCCTGCAATAGCACAGACGAGACTTCGCTCTCCGCAACCTTGTGCGCCAGGTCCAGCATCTCGCGCATGGTTGGGGATTGACCGACGATCTGCTCGAAACTAAACTGCTGTAAACGCTCGCGCCGAAACAGAGTTATTTCCTTGCGCAAGCGACTCGTCTCGATGCCGTTGCGAATCGCGACCTGCAACTCTTCAAGGTTGATCGGCTTGCCAATGAAATCGTACGCGCCACCCCGCAACGCCGCTATCGTTTCGTCAACGAGCACGTTGGCCGTGATCATGATGACAACCGCGTCCGATTGGTGGCGGCGAATCTGGCGCAGTACATCCAAGCCTGAACCATCGGGCAAATTAATATCCAGCAACACCGCCGCCGGTGCTTCGGCATCAAACAATGCCAGTGCCGCCGATGCGGTATCGGCTTCGACAGGTTGATACCCCCAGCCGCGCAACGCCTCGCCGAGCGACCAGCGAATCATCTTCTCGTCGTCAACGACGAGGATTGTCTTTTTGTTATCCTTCAGGGTCTTTTTTTTCACTTTCCAGTCGCCCGCGCGGTCGGTGTAATTAGCAGCGACTAAATTATAAGAGAGTCACGAGCCTCAAACCTACTCAGGAAACTCAAGGAGACCGTGCGAGCTTAGCGCTGTTTATTGCCGAGACGTCTGTTGCAAGTTCTTCCGCTCTCCGCTTTTGGAGGATTCGCTGCGTGATTCAGACAACAGAGGGATGTTTGCGCAGGTTGAGGCTAACCCACGCTGCCCCATGGCTCGGGCTTTCACAGGCTCACTCGCGGCCGCTAAATGTTGCTGAAAAATTTGTGCTGAAGCGTCTAGAAAATCGTATGAAGTGACTATACCAATCAGTTGGCCGCCTTCTACCACCAGCAGGCAACCAATGCGTTGTTCGCGCATGATTTTAATCGCGTCCAGCGTCGCTGTTGACGGCGCAACTGTCACTGGATTCGGCACCATAATTTCGCGCACTGTCATCGCATTAATATTTTTTTCATGACTGCGGGCACTAACCCAACGAAGCAAGTTGCGATGAGTTATTAGTCCAACTAAACGGCCCTGTTCATCTTCGACCGGCACATGCCTGATGTGTCGCCAGTCCATCACGCTTGCCGCGAGGTCGATTAAATCATCTGGCTGAACAGTAAAAAGATCGGTCGACATGAATTGGCCCACGGTTCGGTATCCCTGCTCCCAGCCCGCTAACTCAGATTTTTTGATCTCTGCCCATGTGTGAATAGGGTGTCCCTTTTTCTGACAGGTAAGCATCGTTGAAGTCAGTTGCCTTAAGCGAACGTCTTGCGGTCCTGCCTGGTCCATTGCCGCCAGGGATTTCAAGGTCCAGCGCGCGCCGGTCTGGCGGCTGCGCACGCGTTCGTCGATAATCCCGAGATATTTATCAATGTCGGCGGATTCCACTTTTGCACTTTCCAGTCCCTGCTGAGCCAGCGGCAACAATTGATCGAGCGCCAGCGACGAGGCCGAAAACGCCCGGCCGTCGATCCAGTTGAACTGCGCATCGAGGCCATGCCGCGCCGCGCGGAAAAAATTTGTCTTGGCGTCGTCAAATGACATTCGTTTGGAGATGTCGCCATACTCTTGCGGTAGCGCCAGCATTAGTCCTGCAAAAAAAGCGGCGTTGGCGACCTCATCGATAATCGTTGGACCAGACGGCAGCGCCCGATTTTCAATTCGCAAGTGAGCCACACCGTCCGCAACTCCATAACACGCGCGGTTCCAGCGCCAGACAGTGCTGTTGTGCATACGCAAAGCAGACAACGGTGGAATCTCGCCACGCGCCAGAACCTGAAAAGGATCTTCATCGGGCTGCGTAATCATGATTGGACGGAACCGGGAAATCTGCTCGTGAAAAAGTGCGATTACTGAATGCTCAAGCCAACTGTCGCCAAAGCTGACTCGGGTTGGATGACTGCGTGCGAGCTGCGGACGAGAGCGCGCGTCGGTAGAGTGTTGAAATAACGCAACCCGCGTTTCCTGCCACAGTCGATGGCCAAATAAAAGAGGTGAATTGACAGCGACCGCCAGGGCTGGCGCAGTCACCGCCTGGGCCATGTTGTAGTGTGATACAAACTCCGCTGGGCTGCTCTGAAAGTGAATCTGAAAACTGGTGTTGCACGATTCCATCATGATGTTGTCGTGCGTTATTTGAAGTTCGTCGAGGCCCTTGATATGAATCGAAAACGGCCCGCCGCGCATGCGAGTTACGCCACGATCCAGTTCGTGATAACGAACAACCGGAGTTAAATTCTCAAGTGTTAGATCTGTTTTCTTCAGCGTCGGTAAAATTCCGGCAAGCAATACATCGGCGCCCACCGTCTTCGCGCTTTCCCGCGTCTTGTTTACCAGGGCATTAAGCTCACCCTGCATCTGAGTAAAGCAACCGGCAGTCAGTGCCAGCGGAGTAAGATTAGCTTCGAGATTGAATCTCGCGATCTCTGTGGTTAGGCGAGTGTCGTTAGCGTGCTTCAAGACTTCCTGCGAGACCGGCGCGGGCCGCAGGTGATCGTCTACCAGGAACATCTCCTGTTCAGCGCCGAGTCTCCTGATGCCGCTCTCTATCAGGCCATTCTCAAGCATGAAGGCCAGCGCGCGCAGATCGTCCAGCACGGCCTTCATGAAGGCCTGCGACTTCTGCTCGTCAAACTCTTCTACGTTATGTTCGCCCATAAAAATCAGACGCCAACCTTATCTAAACAATTTAGGCCGGGCTCCATGTGGTTTGCTTCTGCAATTAACTCGGCAATTGACATGCCGAGTGGAACAGCAGGTCCGAGCCTCATAAAGGCGAGTGTTTCTTAGTGTGGCAAACCTGATCTGCGGGTTTTTGCTACACCTTGGGGATTTTGACGAGAATTGTGTTCCGCTTTCAGTTAATTGCGCGAAGCTCCCTCAAAGCTCGAATTACTGCCCCGTCGATTTCATTTCCTTTCTCGGATGGCACTCAACACACTGAAACATGGAAATGTCGCCGAGGTTCACCGGATGCTGAAACGGCTTATTTGCCTGATGGCAAGTTTCGCACTTGCGATCGGCCAGGCCGCCAAGATCGACGGGGTGCTGAACGGATAGAGTTTTGATAACTGTCGACGGCCGGGCTGAGTCAGATAAAACCGTGTGGCAGATATTGCAATCCTTCGGAATCATCTTGCCCGTGTTGCTAATGTGCTCGCCATCATGGCATCGAAAACAACCTGAGGAATAGAGGTGGCCGATATTGTTTGGGTGAGTTTCCCAATTCGTCTTCATCTCGGGAAAGAAGTAGGTTTTGTAAATGCGCTGGATCTCACTGATTGCTCCCTTAACCGCATCTCCTCTTTGGCTGTACGCCTCGCTGTAATTGTTTCGATAAAAGCTATCCAGGCTCGACGCGATCTTTGTAATTGCCTCGTCCTCAGTTGCGTAAGGTTGATTCAAAGATGCTATTGCCTCTCGTTTGAGATAGGGCAGGGAAGGATCGAGCCGGCCCGCGGCAAACGATTGATCCACCGCGACATCCGGCGGCAGATATGTGTGCGCCGGCCGATTGTGGCAATCAATGCAATCCATTCGTCGCCGTTCACCCATCGAGAGTTGTTCTGCGCTTAGCGGCCGCGTGCGATCGTAGTATTCAGTCACGTTTCCCTGACGGTCCTTCACTCGCACCCAGGGAATCACCTGCCGGTGGGTGTCCGTCGCTATATAGGAGATCTCGTTGCCGAGATTCATATGCCAATGAATTCCAGCAACTGGTCCGCCATCAGGACTCCCGCCACCGACGTTGATCAGCATCCGCGTCTGCCGCAAGGAGTTTTGTTCGTCATAGCCGTAGTGGTTAAAAGTCTTGAGCAGCGCGCCATAGAATTTCGAGGGCCAATGACACTGTTCACACGTTTCGTTGGCCGGACGCATGTTCTGAACGGGTGTACCAATTGGCTTTGAATACTTATTGAAAGCCAGCGAGTAAAGCTGACGAGCTCCGTTCAGTTTCGAGCGTGCATACGACTCGGCGCCCGATCCTACGTGACAGTCAACGCAGCGAATCCTCGCGTGCGAGGTAGCCTGAAAAGCCACGTATTCTGGTTTCATTACTGCGTGACACGTCCGCCCACAAAATTCCACCGACTCGCTGTATTCATAAGCACGGTAGCTACCGAAGGCGCTCATGAAGATAAAGATGAACGACACGCCTACGAGAGAGAATGCTACTCGGCGCTGGTGCGGATCGTTCAAATCGATTCTTGGATACGCGGCAATTTCAGATTCTGGCCAACGCCTGCGCCTGCGCCGCTCGAGCAGCATGCTAGCCACAATGATAACGATGCCCAAAATTAGAAATGCCGGCAGGATTGTGTAAGTGACGATTCCGAGGTAAGGATTTTCCGCTGCCTTCGTGAGCTCAATCATGAAGAGCAGAACGATGCTTGCGAGACTTGCGGCTACGATTAGGGCGCCGGCGAAGCTGACGTAGTTGCGAAACAGTGTGGGTGCCTTTTGAGCTTTCTGTAATTCGTCGTTCAAGACAGTTTTCCCGCGAAACCTGGCATTCGTCCAGAGCCTCGTCGTCTGCCTGCGCAAGCAGGCGGCAGCATAAAGCCCGGGGGCGTGAGCCCCAAGGAAAATTGCGGGGGATGATCGTTAGCTCGTGTAACAGGCGGCAGAATGCTTTATGCTGTCACCTGCTTACGCAGGCTCATGGAGCCATTGCCGCTTCAGCAACGAGTAGCGCACTTAAGCGAGCTTGGCTGTTTACAACTTCTTCATGTAATCGACAAGACCCTTCGCCTGTTCCGCAGTAACACCTTTCTCACCGTAAGCCGGCATATTAGGCGGCTTCTCGGCCTTCTTCCCATTCATTACTGCGTCAACAAGTTGATCGTCCGCTTTTGTCTTGTCGAAGTGCTTCGCGGCTGCAGGGCCATGACAGGCGACACACTTTGTTTTGTAGGCGCCAGCGGCGTCGAACGGATCGTCAACGGTAGCCCGCGCATGTATCGGCGCGAGCAGCAGTGCCGTTAAGAGCGATGCGCCAACCGCAGCAACAGCCAGAGTCATCGAGCGCGTAATCGTAAACTTCATGATTGCGTCCACCTTCCCAGGAAACTTTTCAAATGCAGAGTTTAGTAACTTCATCTTTTCACTCAGCGCAATGACCGTGCCGTCATAGGTACTGCCGAAAAGCATCGGTTGCGGCTTTCTTAGCGGGCTTTTGCTCAACTACTCGTAAATTTCCCCAAGGCGCAGCGGAATGTTATGCGGCATTCTTCTTGTGACACGCCACGCACTTCTTGGAAGTTGGCGGAGGCGGAGTCAGCTCTGGTCTCGCTTTTACCACCGCGCCGTGGCAAGTGCCACAAGTCCGATGAAATGCCTGCTGATTAGTCAGAACAGTCGCCTCATCACTACCCTCAAACTTAAGTGTGGGAATCTCCGGCAGAAGTTTCGGCTTCGTATCTGCGCGCGCGTGACACTCAGTACAAATGTTAATCGCGGGCGCCTTTGGATCTTGCTCAAGCAGTTCTGCGGTCAATGTCGTTGTGCGATCCGCAGGCCAAACCATTTTGTGCGGTGGATGTTTCTCGGCTTCAGACGCAGGCTGCGCAGTGTGATGGCATTCAACGCAGGCTATCGGTTTCGTTCCATCAACGCTGCGATTCTTTGTGATGTGATCGTGGTGGTTGAATGTAACCTGACCCAGCTTCGCTTCCTTAGCCAGGATGATTGTTTCCGGCGGTTTCTTTGCGTCGTCGAGCAACGGGCCGTAATTGATCCGCGACGAATTTGAAACCAACACGACTGAAAAGATAACAGCCGCAAGAACTGTACAGACTCTCATGTGATAACTCCTTCGGACTTCCTCTGCTAAAACTCTTCAAAAGTGCCAGGCTTTTCCGGTGTGACAGCGTGTACAAACCGTGAAGTCGTCCCCGCCAAATGCTCGGTTGCCGTTGTGACATGACATGCAACTCAACCCACGTCCGCTCGCGTGATGATTGAGCGGGTCTGGCGCCGTGACTTGCCGCCGCTGTGGCATTCCTGCTCTGGTCTGATGGCATTCATTGCAAGTTAGTTTTTGGTGCTTTGCATGATTAAAGCTGATCCGAAATGCTGGTGCGGATTCAGGCGTTCGTGAGTAACCGCCCGGCTGATGACAGGTGCCACATGATGAGATATCGCGGCCACTGGATTCCGCGCGCGGCGTGTGACAGCGATAACAAGTCTCATGTGCGTTGAATCCTGACGGTATCGAAAGCGCTACGCCGCCACGCGCAGGTCGATGACAGATGACGCAGCTAGCACCCTTATTCAAATGCTGTGCGTGATCAAACTTCATTCTAAAAGTTCGCATCCGCGGAAATGGTTTAAGCGCACCGGACTTCACGTCGGTGTGGCAGATGGTGCAGATGGGACCATCCGAATTTGAAAACTGTTGCGCGTGACAGCCCGCGCACGGCAGATGACCGTTGCTTCCCGGAAGTATCGGCCGCGCCGCGTTTGTCTCGCGACGATGACACAACAGGCATGGCAGCCGGGAATGATTTGCATTGCTGTGCAGAAACTTTGAGTAGTCCAAGCCCTCTGGAAATTGCATCTGTGGCTGACCGGCCGATGATTTACTCGCGAAATCTGACATTGATGCCGATGCGCGCGAACTTAACAAAGTGAAGGTTAAAGCAGTCACGCCGCCGACGACCAACAAGACGGCTACGTGGCTCGACCGGGGAAATAGCGCCGTAGCTTTTTGTGGCTTCGCCGTCTGATGTGAGGTGGCGGCTGTTCTCCACCACGTGGATGGCGTTGTTTTTTCCGGGGCTGTGCCCCTTCTCGGGGCGTAGCCCCAACGAGATTTAGTTAGCCGATATCGGAAGGTCAGAGACCTTCCGCACATCAGTCGGCAAAGCGGGGAAAATCGCATGATCAGATGATTCATGTACTCGGCTTCCTGGGCTCCGACGCCGGAATCGCCTGCGGATGGTTCTCAGGAATGCTCTCTTTGCCGAAACTTATATGGCACTTCGTACAAACGAATGCCGGATCCTTTTTCTTTTGATCGATTTCGAAATTTAGAATGCCGCCATCGTCGGTCGTTGCGGTCACATGACATCCCTCAGCTCCACCGCACGATCGCACCGGGACCTTCAACGTCTTTGCATCGAGAGTATTAAATGCCGGGTTCCCGGCATGGTGGCAGCCAATGCAGCTCAAATCAGGATGCTCGCCACCTTCATGACGGAAAGCGCCGGCGGAAATGCGTTTGCTCCATCTCGCCAGGATCACGCGATCCGTAATTCCCATGTCACTAGACAGCTTAGGATCGAAATCGACTTTTGAACCAACATCTGGCGATAAAAGCTTATGACAAACGTTGCAATCTTTTGGCGCGGGCGCAATTCCAGAATCGGAACTGTGGCAGGTAAAGCAGAGAGCGTGACTGTTTGGAATAGTTTTGAACGTCCCCTTCTTCAACCAGAACGCATCACCAGGATTCTGCGGCGGCTTTGTGACGTATTCTTCGCTTGAGTTGGCCTGCGGCTGGTAAGTCTGATGGCAGACGGGACAACTCGCCGGAGTCGCGTCTTTCTTCTTTTCCTGCAGCGAGACGTTCACAAGCGCGCGTGCGTTGCCATCGGCACCATTCCCATTTAGGCCCACTACATCAATGTGTTTGTCATGCGGGAAGGCAACGCCAAATTCTGAAACGAACTCGCGCGTCTTCTTCGTCGCATCGATAACGTCGCCGAGGCTGGGGAAGAGATAGCGACTGGTATCGCGTGGGCTGTTGTTCACGTGACAGTTCGCGCAGATCAGGGGCGCCGGCCGTTCGCGCGCAAAGAATTGTTTACGGTGGCAATTCAAACAGGAAGAGTGATCGGGAAAATCGCTGACATCCAGAAACGCAGCTTCACCTTTGCGCACTTCCTTCCAATTCTTTGACGGAACCTTATGACAAGAATCACATGCTAGTTTCTGCATCTCTACGTGAATCCGATGGGAGAATTGCGAGTAATCGCTGCGTGGCCCTTTTGGCGTCGAGACTTTTTTCTGAGCACTAGCACGCGTCGCGCGGCGTTGCAGTGCGGCGGCGCTCACTTTGCGTGCGGTCGCGATAAAGCACAGCGCTAATAACGCCGCAAATACGACGAAGGTATAGACGCGTAAATCCCGATTGCGAGTTTGCGCTCGGCTCATCTGCGTCGATGCCGCAGAGCGGCAATACGGAAGCCCTCAAGAGCAGGTGCCTCTCAGGTTGGGAAGGGGCCTTGCCGCCGCTCAATGTTGAATAGAGTCAACCAAGAATTGAATAGCGATCTTTATATTCACTAAACTCTGCCGCCGAACGGCGGGCGCAAGCCACCATTCCCAACCTAAGAGGTAACAACCTTGAAATGTTCAATCGAAAGAGGAGCCACGCTGTTAACCCTTACTCTTTACGACCAAAGTAGAAGCGCAACGATGTGTACGGCATGTGCGCGTGATAGTTCTGCGGTCGCGGTCCAACCAGCGCGCTTTCGTTGTAGTTGTAGTACTGATAGCCCAGATTCCAATCCAAATGCCGGTTGACTCTAATCGCCAGCCGCGCTTCCGGCGATTGAAAGTTCATGGGATAGGACGAGATCAAAGTCCCGGGCGTGCCGGTTGGATCGGCAAGGCGATTGCCCTGGCCGTTGTCCTGATTTACGCGATACGACGCATACAGGGTTATGCGCGGCGCGAGCACTGCGGTAGTATCAAAAAAGAAGAAGTTGTTTCTCATGAAGTAAAGGCTATGGCCAAGTGGATGTCTGACGCTGTTGTAGAAGTAATCGACGACGGCATCGCTGTCCAGCCAGTTGTAATTGTAGCCGGTGCTAAACGAGAGTTTGGAAGTTGGGGCCCAGTCAATTGCCGCAGTAAGTAACCGCGATTTTACGTCCACGCCGAAATCAGTCAACGAAACCCCCGCGATCTCGGAAGGATTGGAATTGTTCTTCGTAATGACCGAGACGTTGAAGGACAGATTCTTGCTCGGTGAATATCTGCTCTTGGCTCGAATATTCGTGTAGTCGTAATTGCCTATACGCGTAAACACATTGTCGGCTGTGCCGTGCTCGGCATCGAGATAGATGGTCCAATTGTGCGCCGGCCGCACCTTGAATCCGCCAAAGAATGCATGAGTGTGGTTTTGTTCTACCTCGCTTTCCGAAGTGCGAGCTGGCGGCGGAGTCACGGAGCCATTTGAACCGAGATTAAATCCGCTAAAGCTTTCTTCAATGCGGCGGCTTCCATAGCGGTATCCGAAGTGCATCGAGTATCTGGCGTTGAACTGGTAATCGCCCTCGATAGTGTTCTGATACTTGCGATACTTCGTAATCCTGCGGGCATCCAAATTACTAAAGCTTACTGTGTCGGTCCGCAACGTCGGACCAGCGCCTCGCGTTATTGAAAAGAAGTCACTAAATACCGCTAAGCCATCGATCGTAAAATCTTCAACCCGGAACGTGTTTGAGATTCGGAATTTGTCCGTTGCCAAAAACGTTACGCCAATATCTCCCAGCGTATTTGGCCGGGTGGCGGTTCCGGTAATGTTGTATTGGCCCAGGTTCAGAATGTTGGGTGTGACGGGAAGGGGACCGGGAGGCCAGGCCGTAATTCTCGCATTAATGTTTCTGCCGCTCGAGCTTTCGATAAATGCAAAGTCGGAGGTCGCTTTGCTGTAGACGATACGACCGGTGATATCGAGTTTCTTCGCCAGCATCGTGTGCGCGCTGAACCGGGTGTAGTTAACACTACCGCGAGCAGGCTCGTCACGATTAAACCT
>JBDUCB010000348.1:0-3796 GCA_040003695.1 bacterium | reverse complement strand
GGGACAAGCGCGGGCTCAACTACTGGCGGATCGAGCACCGGCACAGGCGCCGCAGCGGCTACTGGTTTAGCGCAGACCGCTCAACAGTATGGTGAGAAAATTTCAGAAGCAGCCAGCCAGGCAAAAGATTACGTCAGTGACAAGGTTACTGTTGTCGGTGACAAGTTAAAAGATCTACAGAACGCAGACTTGGGCGAGATTGCCGAAAACGCGAAGGACTATGCGCGCAAGAATCCGGGCCAGGCAATTCTGATTTCCGCGGCTGCCGGTCTATTGCTCGGTTTGGTCATTCGCGGTCGTCGTTAAGCACAGTACTGGCGCCAGCTCACATTAGAAAGGAGACCAACCCATGGCAGCTTCAGCTATAGGTGCGACATCAACAGCGATGTCGTCAGGAACCGACAACGAAAGCCTCCCTTCATTATTTAGCCGCTTAGGCGATGACGTGATGCAACTCTTCGACACCAAGATGAGTTTGCTGAAGGTCGAACTGAAGGAAGAAGCAAACGCATATGCTCGCGGTGGCGCGATGATCGCGGTGGGCGGCGTGATCGCGGCCATCGGCTTTGCGCTGCTCAATGTGGCGCTCGCGTTTGGTGTCGCCACACTCCTCGTCAACCTGGATATCAGCCAACCGGCGAAATATGCCATCGGTTTTGTGACTGCGGGTGTGCTCTATCTGGTCGTGGGCGCAATCATCGTCACCATTATGAAGAACCGTCTGGCCAAACAGAACCTCGTTCCCGATCGGACGGTTGAAGAGTTAAGAAAGGACAAGCAATGGCTGAAGAACGAACTTTAGGCGTGGCGAGCGCTCGTGAAATTGACAGCGAAGACGCATCGAAAGAGGCGCTACAACGTCGCATGGAAGAGGCGCGCGACTCCATTACAAATACGGTTACAGAGATCAAAGACAACGTGGCGCAGCAATATGAAAACGTAAAGGACGCCCTCGACTGGCGCGAACATTTCAAGCGCCAACCGGTTGCCTGGACGATAGGCGCGGCCGGCGTGGGATTTTTTGTAGGCTACGGAATTGCTGCGGCATTAGCCGGCGATGATTACGACGAGGATTATTATTCGCGTCCGGCTCGTGATGCTTACGCTGCTCAACCGGTAATTGGTGAGACGACCCCGGCGTCTACGACATCCACTAATGGCAAAGACGATGGACCCGGTTTGCTCGAGCGTTTTAAGGAGACTTCAGCCTACGACCGCTTGAGTAAGGAAGTAGGTTCGCTCGGCGATCGGCTGGTTGAAGAATTTTCGACTACGGCACAACAGCTCGTTTTGCCGGCGCTGCTCAAAAAGATCAAAGGTTGGATAGGAGTTGATCTTTCCCATAAGTCTGCGTCGATGGCAAGTGAGCAACGGACCCGCAACACTTATGAGCCTTCGGTGGCTCAGTCCAGAGAGTTATAGTTTTAGAAAAACTGAAACCTAAAAAGGAAAAAGGCGAGCTACCATGCTCGCCTTTTTTAATCTCCGACTTTTATGTTCGACAAACTTTAGTTTGTCGCCGAACGACAAGCTGAAGCTTGTCGAACAGAAGCACATTATTTTGGCATCGGCTTGCGCGGCAGTTTTTCGTCTCGCATGGCCGCGTTGTATACGAAAGCCGCCATGATAGTCGCTGCCTGTTTCATATCGTCCGCCTGCACGCGGTCAAATACATCCTGGTTCGAGTGATGAGTGCGGCTATCGTATTCAATCTCGTCCTGAATAAACTGAAATCCCGGCAAGCCAATCGCGTCGAATGACAGATGGTCCGTGCCACCCGTGTTGGCGATGGAAAGTGTGGCCGCTCCCATATCGCGGAACGGCATCAGCCATTGGCGAAACAGCGGTCTTGCTGTTTCGTTGTTCTGCAAATACACACCCCGAATCTTTCCAGTGCCATTATCGAGGTTGAAATACGCATCAAAGTTTTCGTATTCCGGCGTCGTTATCAGTTTGGCTCCCGCCGGCACTGTACCACCAGGCGTCGCGGATGGTGGATCAAACTTCGCGAAGTGTTGCGCCACGTATGCCTTCGAGCCCAACAGCCCCTGCTCTTCACCAGTCCACAACGCCACGCGAATTGTTCGTCGTGGTTTCAGACCGAGAGCCTGAATAATGCGGACGGCTTCCATCGCCACCGCCACGCCGGCGCCGTTATCCGTCGCGCCGGTGCCGGCGTGCCACGAATCCATGTGACCGCCGAGCATCACAACTTCATCTTTCAAATTGCTGCCCGGAATTTCTGCGACCGTGTTGTAGCCCATAGGATCAGCAGCTTGCCATTCGACTTTCAATTCAACGCTCATCTTAGGTTTCTCGCCGGCTTGAATCATGCGCACGATGCGATTGTATTGTTCGATAGCGAGCACAATCTGCGGCGTCACTTGCGCGGCATTCTTATCGTACGACTGAATTAAACGCGGCGCGTTTGGTGCATAGGAATCAATTGTGACCGGCTGGGCTACGGTCGCCGACTGCACAAAGATAGTCCCACCATCTCCGCCGCGACTGGGTTCCACCAGCAGAGCAGCGCCTTCGTCACGAAGGAACAAATACTTCTGCATGCTGAACACCTGCGCGCCGCGCTGTTCAGGTGTAAAACGTCGGCCGCCGCCGGCGGACACAGGTTCAGGCGCGTCCGCAAGCGCTAATAGATTCTTCTCATCAAGGCGAGTACCAAGTGGCTCAAAATGCGCTTTCACTTCGCGCACCGGCGTTGTCAGAACAATCGCGCCTTTGAGTTTGCCTTTGAACTGCTGCAACTGATTTACGTCTTTCGCGTCGACATAAAGGACCGGGGCATTCAACGTTCCAGAGATTCCAGGCGACCAGGCTTTCGGATAAGCAATCAGCGGGATGTCGAGCGGCTCTGATATCTGTGCGGAAAATCTCTTCAGGGACCAGCCGCGGCCGAAAGGTCCCCACGCTTCAAGGTGCGCGTTTTGCAGTCCGAACTTCGTGAGCTGATCGCGCGTCCACTCATTTGCTCGCTTCATGCCGGGCGATGCCGTCAGGCGTGGTCCAATCACGTCGCTGAGATAACTCAAGGTCTGCATAAACTGCGAACGATTAAGCCCTTCATCTTTGATTCGTTCGATAGGATCGTTTGGATCTTTGGCGGGCGTCCGCGAGCCCTGTGGCGTTGCCGGTATTACGACAGGTGTTGCTGCTGGTTGCTGGCCCATAGTGATGGCCGGCAGAAGCACGGAAATAAAAAGCAGCAAGAGTGCTACGTTGCGTCGAAGCATTGATTTCTCTCCAGGTTGTGGGAATGGCCAGGATACGCCTGGCTTGAAACTAAGTCGGATAGATTAGTTGAGTTGTTAAAATTGGCAAAGGCTAGCCAACCGGCGCCGTTTTCCTGGGCTTGGATTTCTCTTTAGGCGCTGCACTCACTTCGGACTCATTTGAGCGATAGCCACAGTCAGTGTTTGCGCAGTAGCGAAATGTTCCTTGCTTCTTGGTGGTCTTCTCGAGCAGGAAAGGCGCATTGCATTTTGGACATGTTTCCAGTACCGGTTTGTCCCAATAAACTCGATCGCAATCGGGATAGGCCGAGCAACCATAAAACACCTTGCCGCGTTTAGACTTCTTGACGACCAGCTCACCCTTGCAGCCCGGCCGCGCGCAATGTACTCCGGTAGATTCCTGCTTAATGTATTTGCACTTCGGATAATTTGAACAGGAGATAAATTCTCCAAACCGCCCGAAGCGTCTCACCAGTTGCGCGCCATCAAGGGGGCACTTCTCGTCCAACGGGACCGGCGCCGGCGCGGCCACTCCGCTCTTCGCTACC
>JBDUCB010000384.1:0-3803 GCA_040003695.1 bacterium | reverse complement strand
GAATCTGTTCGCAAATTTTGTCTTTCCCTGCCGCATACGGATGAAAAAGTGCAGTGGGGAAACGATCTGCTGTTTCGCATCGGCGAAAAGATGTTTGCCGTCGTATCACTTGAGCGCGCCTCAGACCATTGCATGTCATTTAAATGCACGCCCGAAAAGTTTGCCGAGCTAACTGAGCGAAACGGGATTATTCCGGCGCCTTATGTGGCCCGTTATCACTGGGTCGCGCTCGAACGTTTCGATGCCTTGCCTGATCGTGAGCTGAAAGAGTTGCTAAAGACTGCTTACGAGTTGGTGCGCGATAAATTGCCGGCCAAGATGAAAAGGGATTTGGATACGAAAAAACCCGCCTCCGGCAAGCGGCGTATACGTCGGTAGTGTCCAATATGAAAAAATTGGTAAACGATCCACTAAATCACACTAAGCAACACTAAATTCTTTTCGTGTACTTTCGTGTTACTTCGTGGATGGTTTTTGCCAATTGGGGAGTGAGGGATCTCAAACCAGGACACATACCCGTTCGTCGTTAGGAACCGCTACACTCTCACCGCTATGTCGCTATTGAAACCTGCCGCAAAATTGTGCGTAGATAACAACCAGAAATTCTCTTTAATAACAGATTCCCCATGCCTTTTCTTGAAGCTCTTAAACTTGCTCTCAACGCGATACTTGGTCACAAGCTCCGCTCGTTTCTAACTTTGCTGGGCGTAATTTTTGGCGTCGCTACCGTGATCGTCGTTGTGTCGTTGGTAGAAGGCTTCAATGCCTACGTCGATGAGAAGATCGCAAACATCGGCACCAACGCGTTTGCCGTACAAAAGTTTTCAATTGAGGACTTCTCCAGCGTGGCGGCGCTAAATGCTGCCCGCCGGCGCAACAAGGATGTGACGCTCGATGATGCTGCCGCGCTTGCGGCGCGTGGCGGCTCGATACGCGATGTCGGCGCTCAGGAAGATAGTGGCGGCGATGTAAAGTTTGGTCCGATAAACCTTTTTCGCGTACACATCAGCGCCACCACTCCTAACATCGCGGACATCGAACGGATTGAAGCGCGCGAGGGCCGCTATTTCAGCAAGATCGATGAAGAAAGCCGGCGCAACGTCACCTTTATCGGCGCTGATGTTGCCGACAAGTTGTTTCCCACTGCCAACCCGTTGGGCCAAACGATACGCATCGATGGGCGGCCGTTCGAGGTCATCGGCGTAGGCAAAGCCAAAGGGTCCGTCTTCGGGCAACCTCAGGACATGTACGTTTCTATTCCGCTGTCTACCTTTCTGGCGTTCTACGGTTCGCGCCGCTCGATTGGTCTCAGCGTTACCTCCACAAGTCCCGAAACATACGACGACGCCGTAGAAGAAGCGCGGGTGGTAATGCGTACGCGTCGCAAGCTGCCGGCAAGCGAGAAAGATAACTTTGGAATCATTACTCCCAAAGCGATCAACGAGTTGCGCGATAAGATCTTCGGAACCATTCAAATCGCGGCGATTGGCATAACCTCAATATCACTGGTCGTCGGCGGCATCGTCATCATGAACATCATGCTGGTATCGGTGACGGAACGTACCAAAGAGATTGGGATTCGCAAGAGCATCGGCGCACGTCGCACCGACATTCTCAAACAGTTTTTGGCAGAGTCTACGATGCTGTCGCTTTTTGGCGGGGCGATCGGAATCTCAATCGCCTATGCCCTGGCAAAACTGGTTGCGGTGCTTACGCCGGTGCCCACGGTTCTGCCCTTGTTCGCCGTAACCGTAGCGCTCGTAGTCTCGGCTACGGTGGGTTTGATTTCGGGAGTGTATCCGGCGTGGCGCGCGGCCAAGCTGGATCCCATTGAAGCTCTACGAGCGGAATAAATGTCCGACAAACTTCAGTTTGTCGCGATCAGAACTGGGAGACGACAAACTGAAGTTTGTCGGACATCCTAAACCGATGAAACTGTTTCAAAGCAACATTTTTGAAAACCTGCGCATGGGCCTGGACACCCTGTGGCAGCACAAGCTCCGTTCGCTGTTAACCATACTCGGCGTGGTGATCGGCACGATGACCGTGATCGTCATCGCCGCGTTTGTTTCGGGAATTGACGCGCGCGTCTCAAAGGAGATCGAATCATTCGGCACGAATTCGATTTACATCTACCGCTTCGATCCTGGCTTTAACTTCAACCCCACACAGGAAGAGCGCATGCGTAAGCCTTTGAGTTATGAAGACTCCGAGGCGATCGGCAGTGAATGTCCGGCAATAGTTTATTCAGCGGCGTTTATGTCGCCGGTTGATTTCTTCGGTGGCCCATTCACGCAACGCGTTAACGTCCGTTACCACGATATCGAAATGACGAATGCCGCCGTTCAGGGCGCTTCGCCGTCATATTTCAAAATGGGCGTAACCAACATAGCCGAGGGCCGCTATTTCACCGACGAGGAAGACGAACGCCACGCGAATGTGCTGGTGATTGGCCGCGACGTTGCCAACACCCTTTTCCCTTTCACGAACGCTGTCGACCAAAACGTGACAATCAATGGACGGAGCTACCGAGTTGTCGGCGTCCTGGCTGAGCGCGATGTCTTTCTGATCGGCGCTGAAGATCCTAACAACGAGAACAAGGCGGTCTACAT
The DNA here is from genome assembly GCA_040003695.1 of bacterium. Classification (GTDB taxonomy): domain Bacteria; phylum Acidobacteriota; class Blastocatellia; order Pyrinomonadales; family Pyrinomonadaceae; genus PSRF01. The sequence continues at coordinate 1,191 of JBDUCB010000384.1, read as the reverse complement.
GCCGTATCTCACGCTGCGGAAAAGTTATCCGGAAGTGGACGATAATTTCGTGATGGCCCAGGCACGGCCGGGTCAAATGCAACAGGCGGTGGAGGAAGTACGCGAACTGCTGCGGCGGCGGCGCAAAGTGGCGTTTGGCGCTCCGGATAACTTCGGCGTTTCAACTTCGGAACAAATCCTTTCGCAGTTTGGCGCGATCACTGGCGGCGTGTTTGCCTTGATGGTGGCAATCTCGAGCGTAGGACTTTTGATTGGCGGCATCGGCGTCATGAACATCATGCTTGTTTCCGTCACCGAGCGAACGCGGGAGATTGGCGTGCGCAAAGCAATTGGCGCGCGCCGGCGCGACATCATCATTCAGTTTTTGATTGAAGCAGCTACGCTGACAGGGTTGGGCGGAATTTTGGGGATAGTGTTCGGCTGCGCGATCGCGCTTTTAATTCAGACAATCATGCCCACCTACATTCCACTGTGGGCGCCGGTGGTGGGTTTTGTTGTCTCCGTTGGTTTAGGACTGACGTTTGGATTATGGCCGGCGTGGAAAGCGGCACGCCTGAATCCGATTGAAGCGCTGCGCTATGAATAAAAAAAGTTTTGAGTACTGAGTGCTGAGTACTGAGTTAGTTTCGAATTTCGCGTTTCAAACTCCGAACTCAGTACTCATCACTCAGTACCAGGTCTTATTCGTACCTCAACGCATCGATTGGATCCAAAGCCGCAGCCTTGCGTGCGGGGTAGTAACCAAAAAAGATTCCCACCGCAGCCGAGAAGATTACTGAACCAATAACCGCGGCTGTAGAAACAAGCGTGGGCCAACCGAGCCAGATACGGAATCAGTAGCGATACTGCCAGACGAAGCAAGATTCTCGAAAGGCAAGCATTGATTAGTTATCTGCAAAGCAAGGGCATTCCGTTTCTCGCTTTTCGCGCCGCTATTGACGACGCTTTATCCGGAAGAATCCGGAGCGAGGTAAACATGGACATCAGTAACAAAAGCAAATGGCAGGTGAGGGTCGCGGCGCTGTTGATCTTTGTGCTCGGTGTCGCCGCCGGCGCGCTTGCTCTGAACGGCTATCAACGTTGGTCCAGGTCCCGGGCTGAGGCCACGCGGCAACAGCGCTTTGAGCAAATGCTTGATCGACTACAGCTAAATGTGGATCAAGAAATCCAAGTCCACCAGATACTCGCGGA
>JBDUCB010000334.1:0-3816 GCA_040003695.1 bacterium | reverse complement strand
AGCGTGGGCAGTGAGCGGTGGGCAGTGAGCGGTGGGCAGTGAGCGGTGGGCAGTGGGCAGTCAGCGGTGGGCAGTGAGCGGTGGGCAGTGAGCGGTGGGCAGTGGGCAGTCAGCTGTAAGCAGAAAGCACAAAGCAGAAAGCAGAAAGCAGTCAGGTCCACCGTATAAATAAAGAAGGCAACGAACTTTGGCTCGTTGCCCCTCTGCTTACTGCTTTCTGCTAGTACTCACTGCTTCACGGCATCCGGTTTCGGCGCGTTGTAAAACTGTCGCGCCTGAATGACGTATTCCTTATCGTCGTAAACGCCGTCGCCGTTGATATCGACGCTGACCTTAAGCTTATGTTGCTTGCCGTCGCGCACATCGCCGGGATTGAAAGCCAGGCTGTATTGGCTGCGCAATAAGGAATTGATTGAACCGAGTACGCTGGGCAATTCGCCGGGAAATGTAACTGGATAATATGCGCCACCAGTTTCGCCGGCAAACGTCTTCAGCGTGTTTTGCGCCTGGTAGAAAGTCATCCTGCCTGGGTTGCCTGAAATACTGTCAGTGGCATCCATATTTCCTTCAAACCTCTTGAAGAAGAGGTTGGCAGTGCCAATGATGTAAATGGGAATGCCGGCATTTTGCGCCACCTTGCGCGCGTCTCCATAATTGATCCTGCTGAAAGTGTCGATACCCGATGCAATAAGTATCACCGCACGCCGCCGGCCTTGCACGCTGACCAGGCCGCCATAATCCGATCGATCGGATTTTGACTGCTCGAGAACTACTGAGTCGCCGCGACCGCCAACCAGCACAAATTTCAACGCGTCAAAAAGGTTTGTTTCGCGAAATGCGGGAGTGTTGCGCAGCAGTAAGCTGATAACCTGACTAATGCGCCCTGGGTCGTTCGTGAAATCGGTCAGCGTCGTAGGTCTAATGTCAAAGGCCACCACCGAAACATAGTCGTCAGGTGGTTTAATAAACCGCGACAGAAACATGGCCGTCGGTCGAATCACTTCATAGGTTCCAGGATCCTGGCCGCTGCTGCCGTAGTAGCCAAACACTTCAGACCACTTGCTGTACTCGATGACCATGGCGACCGTGATCGGCGCTTCCGGAGTAGAGAAGTTGGTAATAGTTTGCTGAACGCCGTCGGCGAAGATTGTGAAATTGTCTTTCTTCAGTCCGGTAACGATCTGTCCGCTCTTCTTGTGATAGACCACTGTATCGACGTTAACCCGCTGCGTGGAGACCGTTATCTTCTCAGCGTCCTGAGGCCTGCCAACCAGATCAGGAGGTGGTGGCTCTTGCTGCTTTTCTCCCTGACCAGTTTCGCCCGGCCGCTTGTTCTTTTTTTCGTTACTGGTGGGCGGTTGGCGGCGCGACTGTGCGAATCCCGGCCCCGCTATTGGAGCAATCAGCAAAGCTGATAATACGATCCCGGCGAAAAAGGAGAGCGCTAACTGCGGGAGCTTCATTGCATTTACCTGAGACCAAAAGTGCGAATCAAAAGTGCCCGAAGGTAAGTCTGTGCAAACTTATTCTCTGGCTGCCCGGGCTATTTAGTCTGATGCTGCTTCACAAACCGAGGGTTTGCCCTGGCTTATCTTGGGCCGCCGCCCGCCTCGGCTTCAATCACGACGTCGTAAGTGCCGGTATTGTCAGCAAGATTTCCTTCGTTAACGCCGAGAAACAGAACGCCATCTCGTTGGGCGACGAAATCGCGGCGCTGTGCGATCAACAAAAAGTCGTCGTTATCGTCGCCAATCACCGCTATCAAAGCACCAGTCGCTTCGGTACGCATCAGTTTATCGTTATCGCTGCCGGCGATTCCTGCCGGTGTTGAGAAACGACCCGTGCCCAGCGACACGCGACCGGTCGCGCTTATTCTCAGTCGTTGTCCTTTGCGCACTACCAAGCCAGTATTGGTCCATCCGTTATTTGTATTGTCGGCCCGCACTGCAACCTTAATAGTAAAAAACGTCTGCGCATTGGCCGGCAGTGGCTGATTGTTTACAGGCGGGGATGTGTTGCTGCTGGTGTTCGCAGGCGGATTGGATCGCGGCGGCTGGTAGACCGGGGCAGTTGAACCGCTGTTCGTCGCGGTGTCTTCGTTTGCCAGTGTGGTAGCCGCGGCTGTGGTTGCCGAGTCAAATTCGATGGAGTCGATATCTTCCACGTAGATGATTGTGCGGCTACGGCGGCCCTGCGCCCCCGAGCCGATCAATACAGTGAACTGCTGATCTTTGAAGCCGATCACCTGACCCCGTATCACGCTGCCGTCTTTTAACCGAATAGTGTCGGCGGCGGCGGGCACAAACAGAGCCAGCACAAAAAGAGAGCAATAAAAAGCGCGCAAAATCTGTTTCATAGTCATTCTCCAGGCAAGCGATTCAACCAAAGCAGGTGTAACAAGAGTCGATTCCTTTTGCAAGTGGGAGAGGTTGGCAGCAACTGTCGGATGCAACAGAGCAAGGAAAGGTTGTGGACTGGAAGAGTAAGTCACGCCGCGATTTCGTCCGCGCTTATCAAAGTTGGCCCGAGGCTAAGGAGGCTTGAAAATCCATTGTTCTATGATATTGGTTCAGTTTGAAATCTCATTAGCACCGCACTTCAGTGCGGTGACCGAGGTCGCAACGATTCGCGCGGTTGAGGGGCAGAGAACCCTTATACCCCTGGCTTAAGCCAGGGGCTAATGAAACGGCAAACAGAACCAGTATCGTGGTCGTTTGTAAATCCTTGTTGCTAATCTTCCCATAAAGGTAAACTGCCGCTCTTCAAACGGAGGTCTCAACATGTTACCCATAAAGGGCGTTTACGAGATTGCAATTCGTGTAAGAGACCTGGCGCGCGCCGAGTCGTTCTATACCGGCGTGCTTGGCCTGACGGAAGGCTTGCGCGACACGCGCAGAAATTGGTTGTTCCTTTACGCGGGCGGCAATGCGGGCATGGTCGTTTTGCAGGAAGATAAGAGTGACTGGCCTAAGCAGCACTTTGCTTTCACTGTCAGCGAAGCGGACATCAAGGATGCAGAACAAATATTGGAAGACAAAGGCGTCGAGGTTTCCGCGCCAGTGGTCCATGAATGGATGAATTCAGTTTCACTCTATTTTGATGATCCCGATGGGAACGCGTTGGAACTGATCGCGCTGCGCGGTTAGGGTTCACTGCGCGAGCAGCCAAGCGAATGCGAATATCAAGATTCAACTGGTTATCGCTAGCCTTGGTATCGGTCGTTCCGATCTGCGCCGCGCAAGCACAGTCGTCGCCAAAGCGTGCTCCAAAAAATGTGACCGGCCACTATCGTTTAACTAAACAAGAGTTTCGCAATTGTCTTGACGTGCAACAACTCACGGGCGGGAAAATAGAATTCGATTTGCTGGCGTTATGGGTGAGCTATAACAACCCTCACAATATTCATAACGGCGAACTTCATGGAACCGCACTATTGGACGACGGAGTAGCGATCTACGACCAGGATGAATGCAAGATAAAAATTGAATTTTTTCTTGACCGCGTCCGCGTTACGCAAATTGAAGATTCGGGATGCGGCTTTGGTGCAAACGTTACGGCTGCCGGGACCTATCGCAAATTAAACAATAAAAAACCGAAATTTGATTTCTAGTTTTCTGAATTGCGAGTGAAATTTCGTAATCACCAAAGTTAGGAACTGGGTATTCGGCCCTGTGCAGCGTACAGTTTATGGGAAATTTCTAACGAAGGATTATTAAAGCGGAACCCCGCTTTGCAATTTGAGAAATGCGCGCTATACTCCCCCCAACTAGATGGTTGGTGAATCCTTCCATCACATGGTTGCTGGGGTGAGGACAG
>JBDUCB010000256.1:0-12922 GCA_040003695.1 bacterium | reverse complement strand
ATAACGTGCTGAACAAGACTGTCTTTAGTTTTGGCAGCGAGTTCATCAACTTTAATTCCTTTGCGCCCACCGCCACGCCTGAACAGCGCCAGGCTTTCCTCGATTCTTTCCTCGTCACCACGCGCACACTTCGCCCCAGACAAATCCGGCTCGGTATTCGCTTCGATTTCTAGGTTATTTTTCGGGGTCGACTTTTCCGACGGGCAGTGAGCGAAGAAAAGTCACCAGGCGATTGATTTGCAAGTCTGGCACGGCAGTGAAATGGCAGCCAATTAGATAGGTTGCTACATTCCCTGAAGAACTTTTCTTGAAATAGACGGGTGAGGCTTGCAACGCAACCGCCCCTCCCGGCAATTGCAGTTCTATATCAAAACCATTTTCTTTTCTGGTCAGGTAGCGATCGATATTTTTTGCCGAAACGAGTAATGCCATTCCCGTTTCGCTGATGTCGCGCGTGCGGCCAACCAACGCCAGCCGTTCGACTTCGCCGGTCTTAGTAAACGAGGCGGCCGGTTTAAAACGGATCTTAACTTGCAACTGCACTGCGCGCCTGCGAAAGGTGCGGCGAGTTGTTTCCGATGCTTTCATAGGGCGACTTGCGGCTCTGGGCGTTACGGCTGATGAAGCAACGCGCAGAATCTATCACATTCCAGTGATAGATGAACGCACAAACTCGCCCGCGCGGCTCGTGTGATAAACTGAGGCCCTGATCAAACAACCCACGCCCGGCAGCATCAATATCCGAATGGCCGATCGTTCATCAAGCGGAGAGCACATTAGCGAAGTCGACACGGCGCTGCTGGATGCCGAACTTTTCCTGAAGTATAAGGCGCCGGAAAGGGCATTCAAGCGACTGCGCACGGCGTTGGAGCGCAACTCGCGCTCGATTCCGCTGCGCGAGCGCATACGCGAAGTCTGTATCGTTCAAAAGCAAACCGAAGAAGCGGCGCGACAGTGTCTGGCGCTGGCCGGTCTCTACGTTGAGCGAGATGATTTTGACAACGCTTATGATCGACTGCTGGAAGCGAAGCAACTCGATGCGCGCATCAACATCGCCACCGGGCTGGAAGCAATTAGGCGCGCGCGCCGTCCGGATTTGGGACCGCAAAGCGGCGCCGCGCAGCAGACGACCGGCACTCGCGGCGCGACGTTGGCGGGAGACCTGTCGGCGATTAATGTGTTTGACGCTATTCAGGTGATTGAAAACGCAAAGTTGACTGGCGCGCTGGCGCTGACAAATGACGCTCAGAATGGCCGCGTCCTTTTTAATGAAGGACGCATTGTTGATGCCGAGTCGGGAGGCGACAGCGCCGAGGCAGGATTCCGGCGAATAGTTGAGATCACCAGCGGCAATTTTGAGTTTCAAAAGTCTGCGGAAGGATTTCCCATTCGCATCGAGGCAGCCAGCAACACAAACCTGATCCTCGACACGCTGCGGCAGTTGGATGAAGACAAACGGTGAAGCAGTAGACAGCAAACAGTAGACGGCAAACAGCAAACGGCGTCTTGTCAGTACCGCCTGCGTCAGCAGGTGGCGGCGCCTGATCTGTAACGCAACTGCTAGGTGCTAAAGCCGCAGCAATCACCTTGAGCTGTAAAACACACAACGCGCGCCATTTAATTCAAAATCGTAGTTTAGTTCAAAATCGTAGTGAGGAGTTAAAGCTTCCTATGCATTCGTTTGCCAATACCAAGCAATCTGGAGTGATGGAGCATCTCTTTGCGGGTCTTTGCGGCCACTTTGCGCTCTTTGCGGTTACCTCATTTGTTTCACCGCAAAGAACGCGAAGAACTCGCAAAAGTATTAATGCCGCCGCTGGCGGCCTCCTGGCGCTAATGCTCTTCGTGGTCGTCTCATCACCAACATTTGCTCAGGAAGAGCGTGCGGCAGAAAAAGCGGCGGCGCAGAAAGCAAAAGCCGACGCTGCTGCGAAGCAACAGGCGTCACCTGAGCCCGCAAAAGAGCTAACGAAAAAGCCAGAAGATGCGAACAAGCCTGAAGGCGAAAAGGCTGACGAAGAAAAGAAGCCCAGTGATCCAATGTCTTCGCCGACCTTCAACGGTTTGAAGTTTCGTTCGATTGGACCAGCCTTCACTTCCGGTCGCGTTATCGGTTTCGCAGTTGATCCAAATAATCCAGCGCGCTATTTCGTGGCGTCGGCGTCAGGTGGTGTTTGGAAGACGGTTAACGACGGCAACACCTGGACGCCGGTGTTCGACAAAGAAGGTTCATATTCCATCGGCGCCATCGCAGTCGATCCTAAAAATCCGCTGACTGTTTGGGTTGGCACAGGAGAAAACAACAGCCAGCGCAGCGTGTCATACGGCAACGGCGTTTATCGTTCCGACGATGGCGGCAAAAGCTGGAAGAACATGGGCCTGAAGAGTTCCGAACACATTGGCCGCATTGCCATCGATCCGAAAGACCCGAACACGGTTTATGTGGCCGCGCAGGGTCCGCTTTGGGGACCAGGCGGCGATCGCGGGCTTTACAAAACAACTGATGGCGGCAAAACCTGGAAAAAGATTCTTTCGATCAGCGACAACACTGGTGTCACTGAGATCGTCATCGACAGCCAGGATCCGGACACATTGTACGCGGCCGCCTATCAACGCCGCCGGCACATGTGGACCTTGATTAATGGCGGACCGGAAAGCGCTATCTACAAATCAACGGACGCGGGCGCAACCTGGAACAAGTTGAAAGCCGGATTGCCAACGACTGATCTGGGCCGCGTTGGCATGGCGATTTCGCCGGTCGATTCAAATGTAATTTACGCAACCGTCGAAGCCGCGGATAAGAAGGGCGGCATCTTTCGTTCAAACGATCGCGGCGGCAGTTGGGAACGCCGCAACGAGTTTGACGCCACCGCGATGTACTACGCGCGCATTGTTGCCGATCCAAAATACGTTGATCGCATTTATCTGATGAATGTTTTCCTGATGGTTTCTGACGATGGTGGTAAGACTTTGCGACGTCTCGGCGAGAAATCCAAGCATGTCGACAACCACGACATCTGGATCGATCCAAACGACAACGATCATTATCTGGTTGGCTGCGATGGCGGTGTTTATGAAAGCCACGACCGCGGCGCGAACTGGGAATTTAAGCGCAACCTGCCCATCACGCAGTTTTACGACGTAGCTACGGATAACGATAAGCCCTTTTACAACGTCTTCGGCGGCGCGCAGGACAACTTCAACGTCGGTGGTCCATCACGCACGCGCAACGCGTCGGGCATCACCAACGCGGATTGGTTTGTGACGCTGGGCGGTGATGGCTTTCGCACGCAAGTTGATCCGGAAGATCCGAATACCATCTATTCGGAATATCAAAATGGCGCGCTCTCGCGTTTTGATAAGCGCACCGGTCAGCGCCTCGCGATTCAACCCGCCCTCGGGCGTGGCGAAGATCCGCTGCGCTGGAACTGGGATTCGCCTTTCATCATCAGCCCGCACCTGCACACGCGCATCTATTTCGCCGCCGACAAACTTTTCCGCAGCGACGATCGCGGCGACAGTTGGACAGTGGTTAGCGGGCAACTCTCGCGCGGGCTTGATCGCGACAAACTGCCGGTGATGGGGAAAATTTGGGGCATGGATGCGGTTGCCAAGAACGCTTCCACCGCATTTTTTGGAAACGCTTCAGCGCTGGCGGAGTCGCCGAAGAAAGACGGTTTGATCTATGTCGGCACTGATGATGGTTTGATTCAGGTTACTGAAGACGGCGGCAAAAATTGGCGGCGGCTGGAGAAGTTTCCCGGCGTTGCCGACATGCCTTATGTCAGCCGCATTGCTGCTTCGAATCACGATACGAACACCGTCTATGCCGCATTTGATAATCATCAGAATGCAGACTTCAAGCCTTATCTTCTGAAGAGCACCGACGCCGGCCGGACCTGGGTTTCAATTGCCGGCAATCTGCCGAAGAACGGTGCGGTGTGGGCCATCGCGGAAGATCACCTAAACCCAAATCTGCTTTTTGCCGGCACTGAGTTTGGTTTGTTCTTCTCGATTGATGGCGGACAGAAATGGATCCAGCTCAAGGGTGAACTGCCGACCATCGCCGTGCGCGACATTAATATTCAGAGACGCGAAAACGATCTGGTGCTCGGCACGTTTGGCCGCGGCATCTACATTCTTGACGACTACACACCGCTGCGCTCACTGACGCCGGAAATGCTCAAGCAGGACGCGCTAACGTTTCCGGTTGAAGACGCCTTGATGTACATCCCGTCGCAGCCGCTAGGCGGACGCGGTAAAAGTTTTCAGGGCGAATCTTTTTACATAGCTGAGAATCCGCCGTTCGGCGCCACCTTTACTTACTACCTGAAGGACGAACTGAAAACTAGCAAGGCTAAGCGCCAGGCGGCTGAGAAAGAAGCCGAGAAGAAGGGCGCCGTTGTTTCGTTGCCGAGCCCGGCGCAATTGAGTGCTGAAGAAGAAGAGGAAGCGCCGGCTGTAATCATTACTGTCAGCGATGCGGACGGCCATGTGGTGCGGCGACTGACTGGTCCGGTTGCGGCGGGCATGCAGCGCGTCTCATGGGACCTGCGTTACCCGCCTGCGTCGCTGCCGCCGCCGCCAAATCCGGAAACAGAAGATCCGTTTAGCGATCCTCCGGGTGGTCCATTGGTGATGCCGGGCAGTTATAAAGTTTCATTTGCGCGGCGAGTTAGTGGCGTGATGACTCCACTTGCCACGCCGCAGGACTTTCGCATCGTTGTCGAAGGTCAGGAAAACATGTCGCCGGCGGATCGCGCGGCCCTGGTTGAGTTTCAAAGAAAGACAGCGCGTTTACAGCGTGCAGTCGGCGGCGCACTCGAAGCCGCGAATGCACTCAAGCCGCGTCTGGCATTAATCAGGCGCGCGCTGCTTGATACTCCATCGGCGGGTGATCGGTTACTTGACGAAGCGGCTGCACTCGACAAGCGCACCAACGACATTCTGCGTTCATTGCGTGGCGACAACGCTCTGCGCGCGCGCAACATGAATCTACCGCCATCGATCAGCGAACGTGTCGGCGACATTGTTGGCTCGCAACGCACGGCAATTGCGCGTCCAACACAAACGCAGATCAATCAATACAATTCCGCGGCCCAGGAGTTTGAAACTACGCTGGCGCGACTGCGGCAATTGATTGAAGTTGATTTAGCGAAACTGGAAAAAGAGATGGAAGCCGCCGGTGCACCGTGGACACCCGGCCGCATTCCGGAATGGCGGGATCAGTGAGCGGTGGGCAGTGAGCAGTGAGCAGTGGGACAGGCATCCTTGCCTGTCTCAAACTTCTTTGATCTCCCTCTCCCCCTGGGAGAGGGAGATAGAGAACACTAAACCAAAAACAGTGAGCGGCAAGTTGGAACAAGCGCGCTGCCCACTGCGCCTCTCGTCCCCAGCTCACCGCCCACTACAACTCGTTACCACGCACTACTCACTTATATGTCTTACTGTCCACTGCACACCGCTCACTGCCCACCGCTCACTGCCCACCGCTAACTGCACACCGCCCACTGCTCACTGACTGTGCCGAGCACCGATCCGTCTTTCCACCAACCGCTCGACCTCCAGCGGCACGCCTTCCGCCTTAGCCTTGCGAATAAAGTCACTGTCGATCTTGAAAATCTTCATCTTCACAAGTTCTTCAACCGAAGGATTCGTGATTCCCTCGTTGCGGACTGCGGCGATGTATTCCGGCGTCACTTTGAAGATACGCATCTGCACCAGGCTTTCAAACGACTGGTTACCAAAACCCATCTGCGTCACCTGCGTAACGAAGTTTGCATCGACCTTGAAGATGCGTGCCTTAACCAGCTCCTCCATGCCGAGGTTGGGAAAACCGCTCGCCTTCATCTCGCGCGCAAATTTTGCATCGACTTTGAAGATGGCTGCTTTGAAAAGATCGTCGATGTCGAGTTTGCCCAGGTCCGCGGAAAGCAAATCATCTGCTAAAGCAGTGGTGACGTTGATTACAGCGGCCGAGAACAATTTGTTTTCGGAATCACGTTCGTCGCCCCAGGCTTTTGAGGTGTTTTCAAAGTCAAAGCCGCGGTTCTTCATCGCCGACACAAAACTTGCGTTTCCGGTAAAACGAAACGTGCCGGTGCCTTTACCGTTTTGAAACGTTCCTTCACAACTAATCGTTCCTGCTTCACGCACCAGACTAAACTTGACCGGGCCGCCGCGCTCTACCTGATCGCGCGTTAAGCCTTGCAACTCGGCAAACGCGAAAGTTTGGCCGGTTTGACTATGGTGGCCATTCGTGGTCGGGCGCTCGAAATCGAGATAGATGCGGTCGCCCTTTGCCCCGGAAGCTGCGGCCTGATCAAGCGACACGGCCGTCACCTGCTTGTCGGCGTCCTGATCGACCGAGCCGGCTTCTTGTTTGTCAGACTTTTTTCGATCAAGGGTGTCGCGTTTTGTGCGATGTATTGACGAAATCTTTTCCTGATCGATTGACGCCGTCCACGTGCCCGTCACCTCCGTCTGCGCGGTGGCGACGCCACACCCGAGACTGAAAACGACGAAAACAAAACTAACAACTGTGCGCATCAGCAACTGCATATTCTTTGACATGGAAACCTCGCTTCGAAACTAGATTTTTTATTCGCAGATTTTTTGAACTTATCCCGAGCGAACGTTCCCAGGAGTACTGACAAGTATTCGGCTCGGCTCAAACCCTCTCCCTTTCCCTCTCCCAAAGGGAGAGGGGAAACACGGCTTTATCCAGCAGTGGTTTTTTCCATTCAAGCGTATTGCGCTTACAAATTGAATCCACCAAATTTTATTGGCCACTACAAACTGAAAACACCGCTAAGCGGACAGTTGTGGCAGAAAAATCTCAGTTGCTTTTTGCGTGTTGCAATTTTGGAGTGTGGCGGCTTGACGCCGCTTTTAAGGTCGCGCGCGGAGCGCGTCGAGTCAAAGCGCCAAGGGCGCGCAATAAGATAGCCCAGGGCAACGCCCTGGGATCAGAAGGCAATGCCGAATCCAGTTCTAGTTCTCAGTAGCAAACGGCATCTAGAGCGGGTAGCGAACAAGTAGTTTAAGTAACTCGCGAGTCAGGTTCCTGGACCACGAGACGTGTGGATTTATCGACCAGGATGGCTCAATGCGCTTCCTTGGAAATTGGGGTTAATGAAAGAACGAATGGCGGAGTAAAACAATTGCTTGCGCCGCGAACAAAGGAGGATTGTTTCGGCATTGCAGGTCTTGACTGTGGTGTACGGCTCCGTTAGGATGCGTGCCCCCTGGAAACCTTTTCAAAGCGCTAAGAAGAGCTTCAGAATTTCGTACGCCTCGTACTGGGCTCCGCTTCCAAATAAGCTTTGGCATCACCGTGGAAGGAGAAGAAGAAATGAGATACGAATCACCAATGAAACCGGTCGCCCTCGTTTTTATCCTTGTTGCTCTTTCTATATCCCTCGCGAGCGCCGGTACCGTATCCGGCATTCTTACGTTTAGCAATACGCCCTTGGTGCGCCCAGAGGGGGACAGTGAACCGGCTATTTCGATCGCGGCCGATGGAACGATGGCGATAACCGGTCTGCAGTGGCTTTTCGATCCCAACTTCTTCGGCACACATCTTTGGACGGGGCCGTTCGGCTCAACTCCAACCTTCCGAGGGTTAATCGACGCGTCCTTGCAAAAAAAAGGCAAGCAGGTGTTCGGCAGCGGTGATGCCGATGTCGATTTGGGATCGACTGGCACGTTGCACGCCACCAGCCTGATTTTTTTGATCAATCCGGTTTTTAATAACGCCAAACTTGGTGTGTCAGCGATCACCTGTACAGATAAGACTGCCAGTAACTGCACCTCGCAAATCATTGATACGGCCGGGGCCGACCGCCAGTGGATCACCTCTGATGGAACGCATGTCTACATCGCTTATCACGATTCGGCGAACAGCAGTCTGATTCACGTGCAGCGATCAAACGACGACGGCTATACCTGGCGACGGGTGGGAGATCCTATTGTTGGTCAGGGAAGGATTACTGGCAACGCAACCTTCAATAATACGGCCGGGCCAATCGTGGCCGATCCGTTCACGCATAACGTCTATACCATTTACACCGCCGGCCAGCCCGGCATACAGAAAGCTACCACCGCCGACTTCAACAACGTCTATGTCTCGCGGAGTACCGACGGGGGCCAGACCTGGACTGCAAATCTCGTCTATCATGCACCATTGTTCACCTCGCTGAGTAATGTTTTCCCTGCGATGGCAGTCGATGCGACAAACGGCAAGCTATACGCAACCTGGTCGGATGCGCACGCGATCTTCTTTTCAGGTTCGAGTGATCAAGGTGCGCACTGGTCAGCGGCGGTGACAGTCAATATTGCGCCCGCGAACACAGCGCTGTTTCCCTGGGTAGCGGCCTACAATGGCACTGTTGATACTGTTTACTATGCGACAACGGCAGCCGGCAATGATTCGACCGCCGTGTGGAACGTCTACCTGGCCCAGACAAACAATGATGGGGCAAGCTTCACACAGAGCCTTGTTAGCAATACATCGAATCATGTTGGTGTTGTTTGCACAAATGGCACCGGGTGCGCGGAGGGCACTCGTAATTTACTGGATCTGTTTGAGGTAGCGATCAATCCGCAGAATGGGCTTGCGGCAGTTATCTACACGGATGACACAATTACGACAACGACCTCCGGGGATCCACTCCCGCAGATTGTCCTGGCCCAGCAGAACCCGTGAATTAGTCGTAGCTTGTAAATTATCTCAATTAGTGGGGGGCTTATCGCCATAGTTTGGGACGGTCACATCCCAATCAAATCGAGCGCGGATGTGACCGGCCATGGCGTTCGCAGCCCCGGGCTCGCCGTGAGTGACGAAGACCTTTCGCGGCGCGGACGGCATTCCTTCCAGCCAACGAACAATTTCTTTCCAATCGGCGTGCGCTGAGAAGCCGCCAATCTTTTCAATCTGGAACGCACCGGAATCCATTGACCCAAGACCTTCACCTGTTTCTCGCCGTCGGCGACGCGCCGCCCGAGCGTGCCGGCCGCCTGGTAACCCACGAAGACCACCGTCGCATTTTCGTCAGGCAGCAGCCGCAGGGCGTTTACGCCTTCCAGACTGAGAAGGGCACTTACCTGACGGCGGTTGGCGGCGGTGGTAAGGGAGAAGCTGCCAACAAACTGCCGCTGCACAGCGACAGCGGAAAGGTGGGAGGCTAAGAAAAGTTCATGGTCGTCGACTGTTGCGCCCGCCCGAAAATCGTTCCACCAACTAAAGTAAGAGTAGGATAGATACTCTGCTTGGTATTTTTCTGCGTTCCTGCTCTATGAACTTTCGAAACAGACGCCCGACTTTCACCGCTGGCCCTTCCGATACAAGTGTTCTTGCATAGACCCACCCGTCACGGCTAATCTCAGTTAACTCGTTCTTGCTTTTTCAACTGTGTCCGGTGGTGGCCTCCATCACAGGGGAGGACACTTGTCTCACGACGATTTCGAGCATCAAAACGAAGAAGAATTGACGGAGACGTTCGAGAACCTTCTCGAAGCTGTCGTCAGTGAAATCTATCCTACTTTGCGCGATCGCATAATGTGCAGCGGCTTTGCTGGCTGGCACCGACGCCAGGATGTGGCTGAAGACTTGGCGCAGCAAGCCGCTTTCGAGTTTCTGAGGCATTGCAAGAAGAACCAAAAGCTACCAGCGGATCCTTTGCGGTATCTCGTGGTCATCGCCCGCAACCTTGCCAAAAAGGAATATGGACGTTCGCAGCGACAGCAGGATGAATTTGAAGAGTACGCCGCAGAGCTGCGCGCACGTGGTGAGCCAACAACGGACGACGCCATCGAGACAGACCTTTTGTTTGAATCTGAGGAAAATATCGAGATCGTTCGTGCCACTGTCGAGGCGTTGCCTCGCAGACAACGTGAGGCGTTTGAACTTCGTACGCGAGAGCCAGGTGCAACGGATAAAGAGCTAGGACACAAAATGGGAATCGGAGAGGACGGCTTTCGGAAGAACTTCGGAAGGGCCTATGAGAAAGTTCTCAAACTCCTCCTCAACGCAGACTAAATGCTCGGATTTTTGAAGATCGCGAATGTGTCCGGTAGTGGCCTCCATGAGTATGAGAACGGATAAAACAACGAAGGAGAGAGACATGGCAACCAAAAAAACCCGACAGCTTGAGCAGTTCGAGGCGAAAGCCCCACCGATTCTGGTCTGGAAGGGCCAGCAGCAATGGCAAAAACCACGCTATGAAGTTCGATATTTCCACCGAAGAAAGGTGGAGGTTTGGAGTGGATATGTGCGTACCAGCGATGTTAAGGGCTGGGTTGACAATGTAAGAATCAAGTTATTTGTCGAAAAATGGGGGCGCGACCACGGCGGTGGTTTACCCACCAATGGAGACATTTTGGATTGGATGGACAACGATCTTTACGATGAGTTTGATCTGACCAATCTTGCCAATAGCATTGTGAAAAACGGAGTTCGTCAACCGATCGTGATCACCGCCAAGGGAACCCTATTGGATGGTAACCGCAGATACTTTGCCGCACTGCTAAAATTGCGAGACGCTGAGACGGCCGGTGATAAGGCAACGTTGGATATGGTCACTTATCTCCCAGCGTATGTCCTAAGCCCCGCATGTACTAAGGAGGATCTAGATGCGGTCCTCGTTGAGGAGAACTTTGTCGACGATTGTCGCAGAGCATGGCCCAACTTCATCAAAGCAAGCAAGGTGTTTGACGCATATAAGGAGTTGCGTGATGCTGAAGTTAATAGGGCTGTCGCAATAACCCAGCTTGTCGAGCGATTTGGCATGAAAAAGGCCCATGTCGAGCGATGGATCAAGATGATGGACTTCATTGAAGAATTCCACGACTACCACAGCTCCGAAGATGAAGAGACAGGCCGAAAGCCGAAGGATCAGTACGAGATCAAATGGAAAACCCAAAAATACTTTGAATACTTCGACGAGCTAAGTAAGACGCAGGTCGTCAAATCGCTTGAAGGCGATCCGGAGTTTAGGGAGAAGGTCTTCGAGCGGCTTTACGATGATGATTTCATTAGCTTCGTCCAAATACGCAAGTTGCCAGCGATCATTGGTGATCGAAGGGCTCGGGACAAATTCATTTTGGGAACAGGAACCGATGCGGTGAAGGATGCGATTGATTGGGTCACCGTCACAGGGATTGCAAAAAAGGCCATGGATGTGAACGACCGAATCATGAGTTTCAAGCGTTTCTTGGATAGTCTGACTGTTCAAGACATTGACAACTTAGATAAGGCAGTAATTTCAGCGCTTCGTGATATTGCCAATAAAGTCGCGAGCGCGGCGGTGGCCGTCAAAGGGAAGTAGGATCGTTATGGCTGAGTATCTTGGTGAGGTTGTTTTGGATTCGGAGACGGGCCGGCCTCTTATTAAACCGACTGATGTCGCCTGCCGTGGAAGGCTAACTTCTCTTCTAAAAAAGCTCGCTCCGAACAGTAGCATTGGAAGAGACGGAAGTCTCCTTAGCCTTGATCTCCACGCGGCGGTTGCATTGCGATCGGAAGGTGATCATATCCCGCTTGCCTGGTCCGAAGAGGCGGCAGGATTTGTAGACAACTTCGCAGTGGCTTATGCCACTCGGGGCCGCGCACGGAGGCGTCTCTTCCAGCTTCAACAGCCCGACATAGTAGATGGATTACTAACTGACTATGAATTCCGAGCGCGACTTGACTCCCATCAAAGAGTGGCAGTTGCTGCGATGACTGACCCGTACATCCGGGGACTTTGCCTCTTCGATGAACAAGGTGTCGGCAAGACCGTGATGGCGATTCATGCCCTTGATCGACTGGTAAAAAGAGGAGAAGTCGAAACAGCATTGATATTCGCGCCAAAGAACATGCTAGAGGTGTGGAAAAGTGATTTTGCCAAGTTCTTTGGCGAGGAATATCGGGTGAAGACTATTACAGGCTCCAGAAATGAAAAATACGACTCCCTGTTAACCCCCGCAGATGTCTATGTCGCGAACTACGAGTCTGCTCATTCACTAGAAACTTCTCTGCGTTCTTTCTTACGGCGAGCTCCTGGGCGGATTGTTCTAATAGTAGATGAGAGTTTTTTCGTTAAGAATCGCGACGCTAAGCGAGCGAGCGCCGTAAGACGGCTACGTCACTTCTCGGACAGATGCTGGGTCCTCTGCGGAACGCCTGCGCCAAATCGCGCGCTTGATGTAATTCACCAGTTTGACGTGGCGGACGGAGGAGTGACCTTTTCTTCAGTGTCGATTCCTAAGGATCCTGAACTTCTGAGATCTACAATCAAGGAAGTTGTCGAAAACCGCGGATTATACCTGCGTAGACTTAAGCGAGACGTCCTTCCTGAAATACCACCAAAGAGCTTTGAGCGCATAGTTGTTCCGATGGAGCCGGAACAGAGCCAGCTTTACTCAAACGAACTTCATCAGTTGGTATCGGACGTACAATCCGTTGACGATCAAAAGTTCAATAAGGATTTTCGTTCGTTCTTGGCACGAAGGATGAAATTGCTTGAGATATGCAGTCATCCCGGACAAGTAGTTACAAGCTACAAGAAGATACCAGCCAAGCACATTTGTCTTGATCAACTATTGGAAGAGTTAATTACGACTCGTCGCGAGAAGGTCGTTCTATGGTCATTTTTCCGATACTCGTTGAATGCGCTAGTGAAGCGATACCAGAAGTTTAATCCAGTCAGACTTGACGGAAGCGTTTCGGACGCAGAAGAGCGGGGTAAAGTCGTAAAGCAATTTCAAGACGACACCGACACGATGCTATTCATCGCCAACCCGGCCGCGGGGGGCGCAGGAATTACTCTGACTCGCTCACGCGTTGCTATTTATGAATCCTTTCCAGTACAGACGGCCCACTACCTCCAAAGCATCGATAGAATTCACAGGCGAGGACAAACACGATCATCGCCGTGCCGCT
>JBDUCB010000354.1:0-3840 GCA_040003695.1 bacterium | reverse complement strand
AACTTCATGCGAAACAAAAAGAATTTCAGCGTCTCAACGATTTCTTCATCGGAGACGGTTAACACGTCTTCTGCCGTTTGCTGAAGTATCGGAAACGTCAACGTGCCCGGCGACTGCACGCGCAGGCCATCGGCAATAGTCGGTGGCGGCGGAATCGCGACTCGCTCGCCTTTTCGAAACGACTGTTGCGTGTCGTCTGCTGTGTCAGGTTCTACTGCAAAGCAACGGATACGCGGGTTCAGCCCCTTCGCGGCTGTACTGATACCAGCGAAAAGCCCGCCGCCACTGCAAGGCGTCAGCAAACAATCAAGATCCGGGACTTCTTCAAGAAATTCCAGGCCGCACGTGCCTTGTCCGGCAAGAATGAGATAGTCGTCATAGGGCGGCACCATCACGCGCCCGTCGCGTTGTGAAATCTCAATCGCCACCGCTTCGCGGTCCTGACTCTGACGATCATAGAAAATGATTTCCGCGCCATACTCGCGCGTCGCCGCCACCTTGGCCTTCGGCGCATCGTCAGGCATAGCAATCACTGCGCTGACACCCGCTTCGCGTGACGCAAGGGCTACCGCCTGCGCGTGATTGCCGGATGAAAAGGCAGCCACACCGCGACGTTGTTCTGCTTCCGTTAACGAAAGGATCTTGTTGGTCGCACCGCGAATTTTGAAAGCACCGGCGCGCTGCAGGTTTTCACATTTGAAAAAGACTTCACAGCCGGCGCGCTGGTTGAATGAACGTGAAGTAACTACCGGCGTGCGGTGGATGCGGCCACGGATTCGCTCGGTGGCTTCTTTTATTAGTTCGATGGTAAGCATCGCGATGTCACCGCGCTAAAAAAGTGCCGTAGGCACGAAATGTTTATAGAGATTAGCTTACTAACGAAACTAAAGCCCATTTATGGGCGACATAAATTCTCTTTCGCTGCTACGGAGCTCCGGGCGTTTTTTCACCAACGCGTTCTATAAACAGTTCGCCGCTACGCGGCTCTTGGGCGGCAGAATTTTGTGCAGTGCCATTAATTTCTTTTAAAGACATCTCAAATACGTCGGCAAAATGGCCGGCGAGGCGATCTTCAACCTCGTGCATGTCAACTTCTTGGCCCAACAGATCCTGCATCGAGGTGACCTGTTCGCCATCGCAGGCAATGATCAAATTGAAGAAGCTAAGATCGGTATTCACATTCAAAGCGAAGCCATGGGTTGTTATCCAGCGCGCAATATGCACGCCAATTGCCGCGACTTTTCCGCGCGGCGTATGTACACCGGTGAGGCCTTCAAGACGAAAAGCATCGATATGGTAGTCAGCCAGCGTGCGAATCAAAACTTCTTCCAGGTCGCGCACAAAGGTATGTACGTCTTCGCGATCGGGACTGAGATTGATAATCGGATAGCCAACAACCTGGCCCACACCATGGTATGTAATTTTTCCGCCGCGATTTGTTTCAAAGACGCTGACGCCCCGCGTCGCAAGCACCTCGGACGACAGCAAAATGCCGGCACTGTCGCCGCGCCGCCCCACGGTGAGTGTGTGTGGATGTTCGAGCAACAACAGCGTGTCAAGCTCACGCCCTTCTTTGACCGCAAGCTCAGTTGCCTTTTGGACCGCCAGCGCTTCGCCGTATTCGACGCGGCCCAAGCGCTTGACCAATAGTTTTCTTTTCTCGTTCACATTACAACTGTAACGCAAAGTGATAGTTTACGAAAATCGGTGCCGTAAAGACGATCCACGAAATACACGAAAGTTCGCGAAAACAATTTAGCGTTGTTTAATGTGATTTACTGGATCGTTTCCCCACTGAACTTGACGTAGCTGCGCCGGCAGAATAGTTTGACTTCATAAATCTGCAGCGACAGGAGAATTCAAGTGCAACGAATCGCAGCTCTTTTAATAATCGCCGTCGTGCTCGTTCCTTCCACCAGCTTTGCGCAAACACGCAAACGCACCACAACAAAATCCAGTCGCCCCAGTGCGGCGTCAAAAACTTCTGATGCCATGCATGGCGGCGCGCAGCGGGTTGCCGACCAAATTAAGATTCTGGCGCGCTTCATCTATTTGCTTGGCGGGGTAGCAAAAGGGCTGGAGGGCGTGGACGATGCTGCGCGAAGAAACGAGGCCTCACCGGCGATTCTGGAACAAGCAGCCAGGAACAAGACGACCGTTCGCACCAGCATTCAAAGCCTGCGCGAACGACTCGATAAATTGGAAATCGATTTCCGCACGACGCCTGAGCTGCAGCGTTACTACATTAAACTTGCCGGAGTTGCCGCGGGCGCGGCGAACGCTGAAGACCAGGCCGCCGCAAATCAATTTGACAAGGCCGGACGCACGCTGCTGGACGTGGTCACTCACTTGACGGATGTATTGCTGGAGATGCGCTGAAACAGTGAGGAGTGAAAAGTGACAAGTAAAAAGTAAATACCGGACCACCTTGGTTGAACGACTAGTGTCAGCCTATGACTTACTCTTCACTCTTCACTTGTCACTTGTTACTTGTCACTACGCTCTTTGGATAGTATCCCTGGCGCGCGCGGACCCGCAGGTCGCCGCGAGTCGTCACTCCCACCGCGATGCGCCGAAACTGCATGCCCGGCGCTTGTGAGTTTGAATAGTATTGCAGCAGGTATTGCCCACGCAGCTCGGCCGCAACTTCTCCAAACACTCGTTCCAAATCCCTATCAGAATCAGGCACGAAAGCTGTGCCACCCGTCGATTGCGCAATCGATGCCATATCGTTTTGCGCCCGCGTACTGATTAAATTCAGATGAACCGATGGACCACCCGGATTGATCGAATAAAACGCAGCGTCTGCTTGTTGCACCGTGCGTTGCACTTCGGTAACTGCACGCCGCCGCCGATCTAACAGACTCTGTCGCGCCGCCGCCGGTGTGGTCTCACCTTTTTGACCGGCGCGCGCTTCAGCGACAGTCAGGTCCTTCACCAGGCGGCTGAAATTATCATCGCCATCGGAGATCACGACGATGACCCGACGATGGCGTGCGGCAGATTTCTCGTTCAAATATTTTGCCGCCGCGATCACGGTGTCATAAAAAGCCGTCGGCACAGGGGTCGTTGCGGCTGGAATGGTTAAGAGTTTTGCGGCTGCAATCTCCGCAGGCGCCAACGGTTCAATCAAGCGCGGCTGGTCCGTAATGGTAAAAACTGCCGCACGATCAGCAGGCTTCAAAACCTGTTTCAGAAAGGCGGCTGCGGCTTTCTGCTGAAAAGCAAAGAAGCCCTTCTCGCTGACGCTACTCGAAACATCAAACAGCAGCGCGATGTCCAGCGGTACTTGATCAGGATTTCCGATCTCTACTATTTGCTGCGGACGACCTTCTTCTTCCAGATGAAAATCATTTACTTGGAGACCGTGGACTGGTTGGCCCGCCGGGTCAACAACCGAAACCGGGACCATCACCAGGTTTGAGTTTACCTTTATGACCTCAAAGTCTTCGTCTTTGGGCGGACCCGGTGTTGGTGTTGGCTTGGGAGTCGGCGCCGGGGGCGGGGGCGGAAAATCTTGTATGGTTTGCGCCGCAGCCGAGCCACAGCATAAATAAAGAGCCAGCACCGCGATAAGCAGCGCTGGCCCAAAATGTCTTCCCCAATCTCGCTTCATTAAACCATTCCTCATGCCGCCAGTTGTCGCTGGCCTTACTCTGTTATCTTAACAACTTTTGCGGCGGCATGATTCATGGCCTTAGGTGCCGCGTGACTACCATCTGGTTGTACACCACGGCAATCTCTGGTCGGGTTCCCTCCCGTTTTTACTAGTTTCCGCTTGAAGTGGTCATAGTCGGCGCCTGCTGAATCAGACCCTTATTGACCAGGAGTTTCACTTCG
>JBDUCB010000178.1:0-3862 GCA_040003695.1 bacterium | reverse complement strand
CTGACATCTGACATCTGACCTCTGATCTCTGCTTTTTCATTCTGACATCTGATCTCTGACATCTGATCTCTGCCGTTCCCGTCGTGCGCGAAAAAAATCCTGCATCAGCTGTCTGCATTCTTCTTCCAGCACGCCGGTGCTGACTTCTATGCGATGATTCAAGAAATCAGTATCGCAAACTCGAAATCGCGATTCGACAGCGCCCGCCCGCTCATCGTGCGCGCCATAAACTAACCGTCGCACTCTCGCTTGTATTAACGCTCCGGCGCACATCACGCATGGTTCGATGGTCGAATAAACAACTGCGTCTGAAAGCCGATAGTTGCCGGCTTCTTTTGCCGCCGCTCGCAGCGCAATCATCTCGGCATGCGCCGTGGGATCGTTGTCTGTGCGCGTTCTGTTTCCGGCAACGGCAAGAATAGTGTTGCCGGCAACGATGCACGTGCCGATAGGAACTTCGCCACGCTGGGCCGCGTCGCGCGCCGCCGAGAGAGCCTGGCGCATCCAGTGCGCGTCTTTTTCGCGTTGCACTGCGGCAGTCATAACAGAAACAATTCGCGTCAAACAGCGGGAAAATTAACTATAGGTGTCGCTATCAAACACTGTCAAGCCAGTGATCATTTTCGTAACGCGCCGTCTTAACGACGATGCAAAGCAGCGGTTTGGCCGAGAAAAACCCACGACGTAAAGAATCATAACTACGAGCCGATGTTCGCTGCGTGTTATATTACCGCCGGAGTCGGAACTCTCCGCGCTAACATTCTTCGATCCTGTCATCGAGCTTTCTAATGACCAGCGAAGCCCAGCAAAAAGGAGGCGGATCACTGTCGGCAGAGCGAATTCAGCCGCGCCTGCGACCAGCGCCGCCACCGGAGACAGCGCCAACGGAACGAATGGGCCAAACGCCCGCGGCGCAGATGCGACGAATGGCGCCGGCAGAATTCAACACCGCGATGATCCACTTCTACCGCGGTGAAGTGCAGCGCTCAAACATTTGGCGCACGCGACTTGATACTACGACTTATTGGGCGGTGCTGACGGCAGGCGCAACGTTGTCTTTTGCTTTTAGTTCGTCAAGCAATCCACACTTTGTCATTCCAATCAATTCAATTCTCATCGTTATCTTTCTGCTGATGGAAGCGCGACGTTATCGTTATTATGAAATCTGGTCCAGCCGTGTGCGCATAATTGAAACCGGATATTTTGCACAGATGCTCGCGCCCGAGGGCGTGCCACAAGATGAAGCCTGGGCAGAACATCTGGCTTCCGATCTGATCACGCCACACTTCACGATTACTGAATGGGAAGCGGTGGGAAGACGGTTGCGCAGAAATTACCTCTGGATTTTCGTGCTGCTTGCTTTGAGCTGGAATTTAAAGGTTTACCTGCACCCGCTACCCGCGCATGACTTCAACACATTCATCGATCGGGCCACCGTCGGCGTTGTGCCTGGCTGGTTTGTATTTGCCGTTGGCGTGTTCTTCAACGCGGCCATTGTTATCTTCGCGATCGGCACCATGCGGTTGCGTGAAGCAACCGGTGAAGTCCTGCCACAGCATCAATTCGCCCTGCGACCACTGAAAACTATGAGCCGTTGGACGCGTGGCGCGACGGGTGCGGCTCGCACCACTGTCCGTGCGAAACGCGCACGGCTACGCGTACGCAGCGGCGCTGCTACAGGTGAGTTTAAAAAAATAGACATTACCGAAACGCCGGAGCGGAAAAAGCAGGAGTCAGAACTCAGGATACAGAATTCAGAAGTCAGAATTCAGAAGTCAGAGGTTTAGAGGACAAACTTTGGTTTGTGATGTTGCAGACCTCGGCGAGCTTAAGCTTGGACCCCAAGACATCGCTTTCTGTTTTCTTAGTTCTGACTTCTGATTTCTGACTTCTGTACTGCATCTTCTGTCTTCCTGTTTTCTTTCTTTCTCATGCTTCAACTGCGCGGACAAACCTTAACTCTCGAGCAAATCGCCGCTGTCGCAAACGGCCGCGAGCAGGTCGCGCTCGCTGACGATGCACGCGGCCGCATGGAACAATCTCGGCGCGTTGTAGAAAAAATTGTTGCCGAGAATCGCACTGTTTACGGGGTCAACACCGGTTTCGGCAAGCTGTCTGATGTGCGCATCGAGCCTGGCCAGCTGCGCGCGTTGCAATTGAACCTGGTTCGCAGTCATTCCTGCGGTTTGGGGAATCCCCTTTCGATTCCAGAAGCGCGCGCAATGGTGCTGTTGCGCGCAAACGTGCTTGCTTGCGGACTGAGTGGCGCCCGGCCAGTTGCCGCAGACACGCTCGTAGCAATGCTCGAGTCCGGCGTCACGCCGGTTATTCCAGAAAAAGGATCGGTCGGTGCGAGCGGCGATCTGGCGCCGCTGGCCCATTTGGCGTTGTGCGCGATCGGCGAAGGCGAAGCTTTCTACAATGGCGAACGCATGCCGAGCGCGCATGCTTTGAAACAAGCCGGCATCGAACCGCTGCAACTTGAAGTAAAGGAAGGGCTCGCGCTTCTGAATGGCACACAGGCGATGGGCGCGGTGGGCGGATTGGCATTGCAACGCGCCGATCAACTGGCGCGACTCGCCGACGTCGCGGGCGCGATGTCGCTCGAAGCTTTAAGAGGAACGCCCGTCGCATTTGATGAACGCATTCACGCCGCGCGACCGCATGCAGGACAACGTGAAGCAGCCAACCATCTGCGTGCCTTGCTCGAGGGCAGCGAGATCCGCGCGTCGCACCTACAAAATGATCCACGCGTGCAGGACGCTTACAGTTTGCGTTGCATGCCTCAGGTTCACGGTGCGGTGCGCGATACGATTCAATACGCGCGACTTGTGGTGGAAACGGAAACAGGAAGTGCGACTGACAATCCGCTGGTTTTTGCCGAGACTGAAGAAGTTTTATCCGGCGGAAATTTCCATGGGGCGCCGCTCGGCTTAGCATTCGACTATGCAGCCATTGCGCTGACCGATTTGATAAGCATCACTGAACGTCGCATCGATCGCTTAGTCAATCCAGACGCCAACGAAGATCTGCCGCCGTTTCTAACTAAACATGCCGGCATTGCTTCCGGATTCATGATGCTACAGGTGACAGCAGTGGCGCTGTTGAGCGAGGCAAAGATTCTGGCCCATCCCGCGAGTGCCGACAACGTACCCACCGATGGCGGCAAGGAAGATCACGTTTCGATGGGTATGACAGCCGCAACCAAACTGCGTTCGATCGTTAACCTCGCAGAGCAGGCGATCGCAATTGAATTGATTACAGGCGCCGAAGGTTTGGAGCATCGCAAACCACTCGCTCCCGGGCGCGGTGTCAGACGTGCTTATGAAATTGTGCGCACTCACGTGAATCCATTAAGCGACGACCGTTCGATGTCGGCGGAGATCGAGCGCGTCTGCGAAGCGATTCGTGCCGAGGAGCTTTCCTCGCTTTTGAATTGAGACGGAATGTCTGCCAGAACCATACGCGCGCCGCGCGGCAACAAACTCAATTGCAAAAGCTGGCACCAGGAAGCGGCCCTGCGCTGCCTGATGAATAATCTCGATCCGGACGTCGCCGAGAAGCCCGAAGAGTTGATTGTCTACGGTGGGGCCGGAAAAGCGGCGCGCAACTGGGCATCGTTTGAAGCAATTGTTCGCGAATTGCAAACGCTTGAAAACGACCAGACGTTGTTGATCCAGTCAGGCAAACCCGTCGGCGTATTTCGCACGCACGAACACGCGCCCCGAGTTTTGATTGCCAATTCGAATCTGGTCGGCGCCTGGGCCAACTGGGAACATTTTCATGAGCTCGAGCGCAAGGGCCTGATGATGTACGGCCAGATGACGGCCGGCAGTTGGATTTACATCGGCACGCAGGGCAT
>JBDUCB010000328.1:0-3874 GCA_040003695.1 bacterium | reverse complement strand
AGCCCAACGAAAGCATCCAAACATCCCGAATCAAGGTTTCCAAAACGTCCAAGCGAGTTTCGTATTCGTCTTTGTATTGCGCTTCGTTGAGTTGTTCGGCCGATCGCAGCAATTGCAACCGGTCATCGCTTAGCGTAAGTGCCTCCAGGACTTTGAGCATCGTCTGCCGCTGATCCAGAAACTCGTCCAGATCTTCGTCGAGTGCCCGGCTCAAACTCCCACGTGAGACTCGTGCACGCACGCGCGCCTCAGCGGCGGCGATTTTGTTCTGGGTCAAATGGTTTTCGATCTCGGCGGCAGCGAGCGGCGAAAACCGAATGATCTGACAACGCGAACGAATCGTAGGCAGCAACCACGCCGGACGCGACGTCAACAAAATGATGTGCGACGTTTGCGGCGGCTCTTCCAGCACCTTCAGCAGAGCATTCGCCGAAGGATCGTTTAGCTTGTCCGCGTCTTCGACGATAAAAACGCGTGCCTTGCCTTCGAAAGGACGATAGTTTGCTTCGCGTTCAATCGTGCGCATCTGCTCAACAAGCAGCATTCTTTTCGGAGCAACAACAATTCCTACATCGGGATGATCGGTCCAAATTATTCCTTTCCAATCGTCACTCTCATCGCTCTGCGCGTAATTGATTTTTGCGATGCGCACACAGGCAGGACAATTCCCGCAGCCTTCCTCGCCCCACGGCGTGCGACAGTTAAGGGCTTTCGCAATCTCAAGCGCGAATAGTTTCTTGCCTACGCCGTCCTCGCCGCTGAAGAGCATTGCGCCTGGCAGGCGAGAAGTTGCGAGCATGCGTCGCAGAAGCTTCTTAACTCGGTCGTTTCCAATTAGTTGATCAAACATGAAACTCGACTTGCACGACAACTTAATCGATCAGTCCGCGTAGCGGACGCCTGAATGGCAGTTGCTACAAATATCCTTTTCAATCGTCCTTTTCACGGACTGCGAAAGAGATTGGTTTCTTCCCCCAGCGATGAATCGCTGGGCTACTATGGGTCGTCCGGTTCGCGGACTCAGCCGAAGCAGGTCTTTGGATACTAAGCGTGCTTAACCTCGACCTCAATCAGATGACCTCTACTTTTCAGGAAAGGTACTACGATTTCCTTCACGTGCTGGTGTGTTTCTTCTACCGGACGATTAGTTTCGACAATCTTCACCCGTGTAGGTTCAGCACGTGCCAAATCGAGATAAGCATTGCGCACGCGCACGTGAAAATCCGAAGCTTCGGCATCAAGTCGATCGCCCTTGTGCTTAGCGTTTGATCTGCGGCTAGTGCGCGCACTGGATTCCTCAACGGAAAGGTCAAAAAGGAGTGTCAAATCCGGCTTCAGGCCTTCAGTGGCTAGTTGGACAATCTCGGCAATTAACTCCGGCGAGAATCCGCGACCCGCGCCTTGATAAGCCACCGTTGCATCGGCGTAACGATCGGAAATGATAACTTGCCCGGCTGCAATCCTTGGTCGCAGAACGCGTCGCACATGCTGAGCGCGATCGGCGGCGAATACCAACAGCTCGGTGAGTGGATCCACTTCTTCCTGCGCATCGAGCAGGGCCGCGCGCAGACGATTGCCAACCGGCGTGCCGCCAGGTTCGCGCGTCAGCACCACTTCACAGCCCGCGTCTTTCAAGTAGTTCGCAAGCAGGCGCAATTGTGTGGACTTGCCGCTACCATCAATTCCTTCGAAAGTAATGAATGTTCCCGACACACCGGTTGCCTCTTGTCATTTGAAAATGCAGGCAAGAGTTTAAAGGAATGTCACGATTCAGGCGAGTTTGGATTGCCGGTGGGTACGAAGGCACTCTCTGCGGGCGCTTGTGAGCGCAGGTCGCCACTGTTACGTCGCGTTTGCGAAATGGTTGAGATGGCATGTTTGAAAATTAATTGTTCGTGAGCGCCGGACTCGAGCAGCACAGAAAACTTATCAAAGCTGCGAATGCGACCCGTTAGCTTCGCGCCGTTGAGCAGGTAGATGATGACCGTGGTTTTCTCGCGGCGTACGGTGTTTAGGAATGCGTCCTGAATGTTTTGCGGCGCAGGCTTTCCATCGGGCATGGCAACACCTGTTGGGTCGGTCGGTGACATGGGGGAATGATTCAGACTACCGCAGCCGTTTCATCCTGACAAGGAATATCGGTCTCGTGAAGAAAGCTTTAACTTTTGGCTGGCGGGTTTGAGTGGAGTGCCTGAAGGACTGCCGATGTTGTCACAACCTCTTCTCCGAAACCGTTAAACCATTCAGCGGCCGGCTCGCGACGAAACCAGGTCAACTGTCGTTTTGCATAATGCCGCACGTCAAGCTTCGTCTGTTCTATGGCGCTCGCCAAATCGCGTTTGCCCTGAAGATATTCAACCGTGCGGCGATAACCGTGCGCGCCCAAGGCGTTTGAATTTGCAGGCACGCGTTCCTTGAGCAACGATTCAACTTCTTCTACCAAGCCGGCAGCAAAATGTTTTTCGGTTCGCTCATTGATGCGTTTGTAGAGTTCCGTACGTGGCGGATTCAGAACGATTAGGCGGATGCGCTGCGCACTTTCGTGTGGCGGTGGCCGCATACCTTTTTGTTGAGAAATCCGATTTCCGGTTTGCAGGCGGACTTCGATTGCCCGTTGCACGCGCGGCCAATCGCGCGGAAAAAGTTGCGCCGCGCTATCAGAATCCAACCGGCGCAATATTCGATGGAGATATTCGGCTCCTTCATTTTCGCGAATCGAGTTAAGACGTTCTCGTATTACTTCGTCCGTCTGCGGGCTGGGAAAAAACGGATTGCGCAACGCACGCAAGTAGAATCCTGTGCCGCCAACGAGTATAGCTACTCGACCACGCTGCTCAATCTGCTCGATCTTTTCGGCGGCTTCGCGTGCCCATTCTCCTGCCGTGTAGTTTATTTTCGGCGAAACGAAGTTAATCAAGTGATGAGGCACGCCGCGACGTTCCCCGTACGGAACTTTCGCGGTCGCTATTTCGATCCCCGTGTAAACCTGCACCGAATCACAGTTGATGATCTCGCCGCCGAGGCGGAGTGCAACTTCAATTCCGAGCGTGCTCTTGCCGGAAGCAGTTGGGCCAACAATCGCGATGACACTGGTAGCGTGGGCGTCTCGCCCGCTGTTTTGTAATTGTTGCGCGCTCACGCGCGAGAGGATAGCACGCGGAAAAGAATTACTGCCCAGAGCAGGGTGATGAGAATCAGTGCGCCGATGATTTGATTCCGTGAGAAACGCATGTGACAGAAGTCGTGAGGTTAAAAGTTAAAGATAGCATTAACCTTCAAATGAAATGCTGGTAGCAACGGTGAGATAAGTTCATCGTCAGCGGTTACGACCGCTATTTCCTCAAGTGTTTGTTCTCGTAAACGAAAGATTAAGACCGAGAGATTATCGGAGTCGGCGATCCAATATTCCTGGACACCGTACTTGGCATAGAGCTGACGCTTTACCATCAGGTCGCGTTCGCGATTTTCTTTACCCGGAGAAATGATTTCGATAACCAAGTCGACCGCGCGCGTAAATTTTTCACCGGTGACAACTTCATCCCACCGTTCATTGCGAACGAAGCATAAATCGGGAATCACCGCATCGTAATCGCTGAGAATCATTCCCGTTCCGGGAACAAGGATCCCAATCGGATTAGCCCTGAGATAGTCGCTGAAACCAATCTGAAGATTGTGAAGTATGCGTTGATGTGTAATGCCCGGAGCACGTGACACGAATAGTTCGCCTCCAATCAACTCGTAACGATTGTTGTCGTCCGGGCAGGCGTCGAGATCCGCGACGGTTAGTAGAGGTTCGATTCTTGAAGCCATAACGATTTTCCTGGCGACCGTTCCGGCCGATTAGGCGGTGAAACTATCACGTGTCTGAGGCAAT
>JBDUCB010000089.1:0-3878 GCA_040003695.1 bacterium | reverse complement strand
GATTGCATTCGGATCGCGGCTGGCGAGCGCAATCAGTTCGGGGTTCGCATATTTCCGGGTCTTGTTGGCATCAATAACGCCACGCACTGCTTCGAGTTCGCCGAGCGCAATCATATTGCCAGCCACCGAAGTAACCGCGAGATCGCCCACCTTGATGTCCCATAATCCGAGAAGTTTCAGTTGCCGATCGAGAGTGAATATGTAAATCGTCTTGCCCTGATATTTTTGTTCTACGTATTTGCCGTTGGCCGCCAGACGTCCTGCGGCAACAATTGCTGTAGCATTGAATGTGCCGCGTGCAATCGCGACGGTGCTGATTTTTGTGATGCCCTCTGACGGATACAGATAACGAAAGCCAAGAGCAATTTGATCGAAGGAGCGAGGATCCAATCCTGTTTGCGTCTTGAAATTCGCGAGCTCGGTGCTGACTTCTGCAAGGCGTGCCGGGTTTTCTGCCAACAGCTTTGGCATCGCTTCATCAAGCAGTCGATTTACGTTTACGAGTGCGACTGCGTCCGCTGGCGGCAACGACGACAAAAGACCCGAACTGGGCGTGGCCGGCGCCCGTGTCGCTTTTCGACTGCGTTGTGCAAAATTCTCGGCCGGCAGTACGAAAGCCAATGCCAACGCGATGCTGAATGCTGCAAAACTGATTTTCTTCACGATAGAACCTTTCTTTAAGTGTCAATAAATGTGCCCGTCGGATGCCGTGCATGTAGGCGGAGGTTGGCCTGAGTTCTTCAAAAACATCTTAATAGCAGCGATGAATTGGCATCCGTAATCAAACTCGTTCCAAAAGCAATGCCAAACCCATTCCTCCGCTGACGCAGAGGGTTGCCAGTCCGAACTTGCCGCCACGCTTACCCAGTTCATGTAAAAGAGTGGTGGTGATGCGAACGCCGGTACAGCCAATTGGATGGCCCAAAGCAATCGCGCCACCATTAACGTTCAAGCGATCAGCGTCAAGCTTTAGTTCGCGGTCGCAGGCAATGACTTGTGCGGCGAAAGCCTCATTAAGCTCGATCAAATCAATTGCGTCGAGTGACAGTTTGTTACGCGCGAGCAGTGAACGCACTGCCGGCACTGGTCCAATCCCCATAATCTCAGGCGCTACGCCTACCACTTCGTAATCAACCATGCGCGCCTGCGCTTCGGCGCCGCTGCGGCCGAGCGCGTCTTCGCTCATAACAACCACCGCCGCCGCGCCGTCAGTTATTCCCGAAGAGTTTCCGGCGGACACTGTTCCATCTTTCGAAAACACCGGCGGTAGCTTTGCGAGATCAGCCCTGGTTGTGCCAAAACGACAATGTTCGTCGCGAGCAAATTTGTCCGTTTCGCTTTTACGGTTTTTCATGTCAAGCGAAACTATTTCTGCGTCGAAACGTCCCGTTTCAATAGCAGCTTGCGCGCGTTGTTGTGAACGCAAAGCAAATTCATCCTGAAGGTCGCGCGAGATTTGATATTGGCGCGCCAGGTTCTCCGCCGTTTCACCCATCACCAGTCCGGACAAAGGATCGTTGAAGCCGTCGCGATACATGCCGTCAACGAGTTCGGTCTTTCCCATGCGCATGCCCCAACGCGCGCCTTCAGCGAAATAAGGAACGCGCGACATGCTTTCAGTGCCGCCGGCGAGCACGATCTCAGCGCGGTCCATCATAATTTGCTGTGCCGCGAGAATGATCGCCTGAAGCCCGGAGCCGCATGCCTGGTTAACGGTGAATGCCGGCACCGTTTCCGGGACGCCCGCGCGAAAAGTGATCTGCCTCGCTACGTTTGGACCACCGCCGGCTTGTCGCGCACAACCCCAAATTGATTGTTGAATCTGATCCGCACGCAGTTGCGCTCGCGAAATACTTTCCTTCGCAGCCACTGTCCCCAGATCTGCTGCGGTCCATGAAGCCAATGTGCCACCAAAGCGGCCGATTGGCGTACGCACTGATCCTACGAGATAGACGTTTCTCATTGCCCTGTCTGTTAGCGGTGTTATTTATCCGAATTTTATTGACTGAAAATGGTAGCACACGGTAGAAGTAAGGCCGAAACAGACGAACTTGATTTGTGAGTTCCAAGTTTCAAGTTTCAAGATTCAAGATTCAAGATTCGAGTTTCAAGTTTCAAGTTTCAAGGTCGGATTTGTTCGTCTCTGAGATTTGAAATTTGATTTGAGAGCTGAATCTGCAGTCTGAATCTTGAACTTTCCATTTCAGAAACAAGTTAGTCTGAATTACCAAACAAAATCACCCTCAACCCGCCGCTAAGCCACATTCCCGAGCTGTAGTTACGCACGGCCGTCCGCACGCTAGAACCTTTGCGCGCGATGGTCTGCAAACAAACCGTTTGCACTTTCGAAACTCCATGCCTCAAAGAGTAAACACTCCGGAAAGATTGGAAATAGCGCGCGCGACAATCAACGATCTCTTGCAAACCCATGTCGAGTGGTTTTTCACACTCGCAGGGGGCGATGCGCAAGCACTTAACCAGCGAGAGTTGGAAGTATTTGTCGCGCACGGACGGTTGCTGCTTGGCTGTTGGACCGAGAAGGGAAATCGCTCGTGGAAAATCTTTTCGTGGGAAAGTACGGGCGACATGCTTACGCTCGAAGCGTCGCGAAGAATGGGCGCAGAGCGGCCGGTCATCGAACTTGTCCCACGTGCGTCCGCAAAGGCGATTGCTCTTACCGTGAAGGCAGCAAGGCAGGCGCGGTGCGAAGCGCTGGCCCAACTCGTTTGTGCGAATCAACCAGGCGCGAAAGTTGAACGAGCTTCGCTCAGTCCGGGCGCGCGTCGCGGGCAGCCGGGGCGTTATGCACGTATACGATTGCGGCTTAAGCACGAACGCATCGCAGTAACTGGACTGATAACGGCAGGCAAACCGAGCGACGCTGATGCTTTTCTTGCCGCAGCGCTGCTGTGGTTTCAGCGGACGAGTGAACGCACGCGTGCGCCTTACATTCAACAACTTCGATTGATAGTTGAAACAGATCTACTCAAGCCCATACTGCGGCGTGTCGCCTTACTGCGACAAAGTCTGCGCGACACCATAACGATCTATGAAGTCGATCAGCAGTTTACCGAGCTGCGGCACGTCGACGTGCCCACTCGCGAAGACCTTTGGAAAAGACGTTTGCGTCGTTTTCCACCGACCCAGCCCGCCGAATTTACCAAAGTGGCGGTGCGCATAAAATCGATCGCCCTGAATGCAGTTGACGTCGTAAGCGCGCGACACGGCGAAACGCTTCGTTTCTTTGGACTACCGTTCGCGCGTATCCGCAAAGTGATGGGGACCGAGCGAGTCTGGTTTGGTCTTGAAGGCTCGCGTCGCCGGCTCCTCGAAGAGAAAAGTGAGAGCGAATTTCAGGATCTGCTGATCGCCTTGCAGGAGCATCGAGCGGCGATTGCCGGCGATCGTCAACACGCTTTGTATCGCAACGCTGCCGAAGCGTGGCTTGAATCTTTATTGCGCCGCGACATCACGAAACTGGATCCGGGTCTGATCATTGCCCCGTTGCATGCGCAATTTCGCACGGCGCGTGGTGGAACGATCAGCGTTCGTCCGATTGACTTGC
The DNA here is from genome assembly GCA_040003695.1 of bacterium. Lineage (GTDB taxonomy): Bacteria > Acidobacteriota > Blastocatellia > Pyrinomonadales > Pyrinomonadaceae > PSRF01. Next base: position 313 of record JBDUCB010000089.1, on the reverse strand, counting down.
TCGCGCTGCGACACGATGGGCGCCTGGCAGTGATTGAATTGAAAGTCTCCGAAGATCGCGAACATGTCTTGCAGGGAGTTGATTACTGGCAACGCGTCGAAGCTCACCGCAGGCGCGGACACATTTCAAGAGCAAAACTATTCGGCGAACGCAAAATCAAGAACGAGCCACCACTTATCTATTTGGTCGCGCCCACTCTGCGCGTTCATCCCGCCTTCAACACACTGGCGCGCTCAATCGCGCCGGACATCGAAATCTACCGCTTCGATATTAATGAAGATTGGCGCGCCGGAGTGCGCGTCATGCGGCGCCT
>JBDUCB010000426.1:0-13164 GCA_040003695.1 bacterium | reverse complement strand
ATGCGTCAGTGAAACTTCACCCCAGACCATTAGCAAGTGAAGCAAACTAGAAATAGCGAGGATCCATATCAGGTTAAGAATTTCAGGACGCACTGTGTCGATGAAGCCAACGGATACGTAAGAGCCTTTCAACCCGGCAAACAGCAGCAGCACGGCTGAACCGAGCAACAATGCCTGCACTAACAAATGCGGCGGCAGCAAAGGGTTTTGCCACATGTCGCGCGCCTTCGCTTGCGCGAAGAGATAGGCGGTGTACACCGCTGTCAAAGTTGCCAGCGGTATTCCAGGAAGCACTAACCAACGCTGGATGACAAACTGAAGTTTATCGGACATCAGCCAACTCGCGAGGAAATGAAGCGCCAACACCAACGTATATCCAGCAATAATGAACGCGCCCTTCACCAACCAACTGCGCCACTGCGGTCGTGTGAAGATTAAATAGAAACGTTCCGGATGTTCGAGGTCCCAAATCAAAAGTCCGCCGGTGATTGCCAGAAAGATCCCGGAAACGATGGGCGTAGCCCACAACCAGATTGCGTTATTCACACTTAGAAAACCAAACAAGACGAGTAGCGCGGCGACGAGATAAACTCCGCTCGCGATTCCTTTGGTCCAGGTGTAAAGACTGACTTTCCAATCCCACGGAATTGCATGCGCGACGTCGTAGGAAAGCAAAGCAGCTGCCGAGCTATTGTTGTAGTTCGGATTTCCGGAAACAACAGTTGAAGAATCAAGCTGTTGCTCGCTCCACATGAATAGCCCGCCATCGGGCCGGCGCGCGGCAATAGGATCAAGTGTAGCCTGGTGCGCGCCTTTGTAAAAAAGTTTCGGCAGCGTCTCTTTTTCTGGACGACGCACGGCGACTGGTTCCCGGTTAATGATCTGAGAAACGTACGACTCGGTATCATTCATGTCTCCGATCAAAATCGCTTGCGTTGGACAAACGACCACACACGCGGGTTCGAGTCCCACGTCGATGCGATGTGCGCAGAAGTTACATTTCTCAGCTGAGTGGTCTTCAGGATTGATGAAGATTGCGTCGTAGGGACAGGCGGCCATGCAGGCCTTGCAACCTATGCAGATCGATTTGTCGAAATCGACGATGCCGTCGGCGCGCTTAAACATCGCCGTGGTCGGACAAGCGGTAACACAGGGCGCGTACGCACATTGATTGCAGCGCGTTACCTGATGCGCGCGGCGCACTTGCGGAAACACCCCGACGTCGACGTGCTTGACATAAGTGCGCGTTACGGAAAGTGGGACCAGATTTTCCGACTTGCATGCCGTCGTGCAGGCGTGACAGCCGATGCAACGCGTGTGGTCAATGACCTTGGCCCACTGCACCGGTCGGTTTTGTGACTCTTCGAGCATCAGTCTCGGATTCGGAAATTGGTTGATGAGGGCGAACTATATCACGCGAAATCCGAAATAAAGACACGCATTGCGAGACATCACAATAAGTCTTGCGTTGAATTCGCAATGCGGTGTTGACAAAAGCACGTGGCCGTAAGAAATTAGCTCTAGTTTATCGGTTTCGCGGGTCTTTTGGGAGGTTTATTGCATGCGTCTTATTCTTTCTTTTCTGGTCTTAAGTCTTCTGGGCGCGGTCGCGCAAAGCGGCTGTAATTCTGCTGAACAGAAAAACAAAAGCGGCCCCGTAGCAATAGCCTCACCGGCCGCGCCGGCGCCCAATGACGGCGCGCGCCGTATCACCACCGCTGAGCTGCGGGATCTGTTGGCTAATAACCAGGCCGTTGTAATTGATGTGCGCAACGAAGCCTCATACAACGCCGGTCACATACGCGGCGCGAAGTTAATTCCCGAAGCGGATATTCCCAATCATTTAAGCGAGCTGCCAAAGGACAAGCTCATCGTGACCTACTGTTCTTGACCAAACGAACACACGTCCGCCCGTGCGGTGGTCGACCTCAAAGCAAAAGGAATCGATAACGCGGCTGCGCTGCTAGGTGGTTTTGCCGGTTGGCAAAATGCTGGACTGCCGGTTGATAAGAAAGAGTAGCGAGTAGACAGTAAACAGCAAACAGTAAACAGCAAAACAGTAGGCACTCGGCAGTAGGCAGAAAGTCCGAAGACCGAAGTACCAGGTACGAAGCACAAAGACCAATGCACGATAGTTTTCTAAACCCGTCGCCGCGGCCGCTTGGATGATCTAAAGAATGCACTGTTCTAACTGTGGTTCATATATTCCTCCGGGCGTGCGCTTCTGCTCAAACTGCGGCACAACTGCCGGCGATTCGGAGGCAACGCGCATTGCGCGCGTGCAAAGTGGTCTACCAGTCCAGAACGAACTAAACGATGACCTCGAGCAAGTCATCTTCACCGTCCGCCCCACTATGATCTTCATAAAGGTCGGCTATGCACTGGCGGTGCTCGCCGCGTTCGCGTTAGTTTTTTTGCTCGCCGAGATTGATGTGCCGGCCCTCATATCGGTGCCGATCGGTTTGGCGCTGCTGCTTATCCCCGCCTATTACCACCTGCGACGAAACATGGTTCGCTATACCCTGACCGACGCCAAACTCGAAATCGACACTGGTCTGATCGCGCGCACCACGCGCAACATTCCACTCAGCAAAATTCAGGATGTCACCGTTTCCGCCAGCGTTCCCCAGCGTATGCTTGGCTTTGGAGATTTAATTGTGGACAACGCCAGCGAGTTGGGTGGCACAACCATGCTTCACAACATCAGTAATCCTCGCCATTACGCCGACCTGCTTTTGCGTCAACTTAGACGCTGGCATTAAACTTCAGAACGTCCCTTTTTGTTTCCAACCGAACCAAAGCGCGGAACATCTAAAGGGCATTGGGTTCTAACGAATACTGCCCGGCGCTTGACATTAATAATGCGACGCTCCCTATTCAAAATATTCTGGTTTGTACTACTTGCTACGGTTTGCTCTCTTTCAGTGGTGGGCAAGCCCGAAAGCGCCACTGGTTCCAGTACCGCGGCAGCCAAAAGCTTGCTTGATACGCTCGCGGAATTTCACGCTCGCGGACCAGTTTCGTCTGTGCCAAACCCTTCTGAAGAAGCTGATTCGCAATCGATAGTCTCACACACTTCGAGAACTTATCTTTCGCAGACTGGAAACACTTTTGTTGTCGATCTGGTTCAGACCAAAATGGATTCCGCCGCCTATTCGATTCTTACTGCCGCTGCGATACTGGCTAATCAGCCAATAAAGTTAGGGGCGATTGGAACAGCGACCGCTATCCGACCGAACTCGATTGTTTTTTTTAAGGGGAACACCTTTGTCAGAGTCGCTCCAGCCGATCCAGTTCCTGGCGACACTTCCCGCGAAAATGAGATCAACAAGCTAGCGACTGCGGTGGCCGCCCAGCTTGATAGCGGCGAGAACGACATACCAGTCCTCGTGAAACATCTTCCGAACTGGGAAACAGTACAGCCACGCGCCGCTTACATCGTCAGCTTGCAGGCGTTGAAGAATTTGTTGCCGCAACAACACGCCTTGGATGTGATCTCTTTTGAAGGCGGCGCCGAAGGTGTGCTGGCGCATTACGATTCCGGCACTCTGCTTATCGTTGAATTTAATACCGCCACAATCGCCAAAGACAACGATTGGAATATTAGAAACAAGATTAACGAAATACGTAGCCCAAACCAGCCGGGAACTGCGACGCCTTCAGCTTATCGGCGCGTAGGAAACTACTCAGTATTTGTGTTTGACGCACCCAGTGAACAGGTGGCGAATGAATTAATCGATCAGGTCAAGTATCAGCAGGTGGTGCAGTGGCTCGGCGACGATCCTTATGCCTACCAACGGGCGACACGCGAATTCACCGAGACGACTTTGGGAGTTTTTGTCTCAGTAGTTAAAGCTTCGGGCCTGGCATTGGTCACGTGTCTTGCGGTGGGCGGGTTCTTTGGAGCGCTGTTGTTCAGCCGCAGGCGCGCGAAACAGCGAAATGTAGAGGCTTATAGTGACGCGGGTGGAATGATGCGCCTGAATCTTGATGAGATGACTCCGGAGAGCGATCCAACGCGGTTAATTGGGCCGGGGTTACGCTAGTCCCGCGATTCCAGAGTGCAATGAAAAAGCGCGGGGCCGAACTCGACCCGCGCTTCCGTCTTATCCCCTAACCTAAAACAAATAATGCGGGCTGCTGATCTTCCTGGGAGGCTCCCCCAAGCCCCGTCAGGACGGAAATCAGCAGCCTCGCAATGATTGCCCATTGACTGTGCGCAAACGTTAACTCCGTTCCCCCGAAAGAGCCACCGCCTGCTTTTCAATCGTGAGAGGATGCCTCCCCCAAAGCTTCCACTCACTACAATCTTTGAGCCTGACCCGATTTACCCTTATCTACCCTTCTTGTTTCGGTTTTCTCTTGGCAACGAGTGTGCCAATGTTTCACGACATACGGTCCTCGCCCGGAGTCTCTCTTTTCTTAAGAAAACTACGTACCAGGCTACCGGCGGCCGAAGCAGGCGACCGCAAGGTGGGGCAGGCTCGTACACCTTCAATACATCGCAAATCCGAGCTTGAACGAAAATCGCTCGTGAGTTCCTGTGCAAATCAGTTGATGGACCAGCAGGAGCTTAAGGAAGGGCGTTGACTAACGCCTGGATTTCTTCGGCAGTATTGTAAAGGTGGGGCGATATGCGTAAACGGTCGCCACGCGGGGCGGTGATGATGCCCTGGTCTTTCAGATGAGCGTACAAATTCATCGCGCTAAGGTTGCTAATGTGTTGAACGCAGACAATCTGCGACTTTTCGCTTCCTTTCCTTGAACTAACAATTCGATATGGCCTGTTTGCCAAACGTTCGCAAAGATAATCAGTGAGCGTCTCCAGATACGACTGAATGCGATCGATTCCGGTTTCAGTGAGAAGTTTCAAACTCTGCTCCAGACCATGAATCAGCGCGGCTGGTCCAGTACCCGTTTCCCAGGCTAGCGTGCCACTGTTCCAACCTTGCGAAAAGTTTCCGTAGTCCTCCGGATCGGGAACACTAATCCAGCCAACGAGCGTCGGTTGAATTCGCTCGCGGGCTCGGTCGGAAAGATAAAGAAATCCCACACCCTCAGGCGTCAAGAGCCACTTGTGCCCGGCGCCCGCAGCGACATCAACCAGTTCCGCCTGCACATCGATGGGAATTACCCCCAGCGCCTGAATAATATCCACTACCAGCAACGCGTCGTGAGCGCGAGCAGCACGGCCGAGGCGCTCGAGGTCGGTGCGGAACCCGGATGCATATTGCACCTGGCTGATCGCAACCAGCCGCGTCCTCGAATCTATCAGCGCGATCAATTCATTTAGATCAACACGGCCATCGCGCTCTTCAGCCATTCGCACTTCAACGCCAAACGCGTCGCGCAGTCGCAGCCAGGGATAGATGTTGGAAGGAAACTCATTCCGAAAAGTCACCAGGTTATCGCCAGGCTGCCAGCGCAAACCATTGGCAACTGTTGACAGGCCATCGGACGTGTTGCGCATGAATGCGACTTGTTCCGGACGCGCACCCAACATAGTCGCGAGCAGTTGTCGTGTTCTTTCTTTCGTCGCGATCCAACTGCGAAAGTTGACTGAGCCGTTTTCAGAAACGTCGGCTAACTGATTTTTAACGGCGGTAATGGTGGCGGCGGGCGGTGGTGAAACAGCAGCGTGGTTTAGATAGTTAACGCGTTCAGTTACGGGAAACAGAGCGCGCAAAGCATCGTTCATGATCTATTTTGCGAAAGTTGCATCTGGCACGTAGGGACGACCATACAGCTCTTTGTATAACCAGCCGAGGACGCGCGCTTCCGCGGTGCAAAGTGTTTCGATCCAGCAGTTGATGAGAAACTCTTCGCGGCCACGCGCGGTAGGAATCTTCTTGGCTTCGTCTACCACCGAGCTGTCGGCCTGCAAATCGAGTTGATAGGCGGCGGTGGCAGACTCGTTAGCTTTTGAAGCGGAGTCGAGCGCATTCAGAAGCTGGCTGATCCAGCTATGAAGTTCTCCCTCCGTGGCATGCTCTGCGAGCGCTTGTATCACTCCGATTGCCAGTCGATCCTCAGCGCGGTTGAAAACAAAGACTTGTTCACCCGCAGCCTGGCTGCGTTGCTGCTTCCATTGGAAAACTTCTTCCACGTTGCGGTGTTTGATGATCGCGACGCCCCTGTCGAAATCCAGAAACCACTGAATAACATCAGGCACTGAATCCAGATTGATTCTGCCGGCGGCATCGCGGCCCAAAGCAGGCGGACCCGCGGATGCTCGCTCGCCGTTGCCGTTCGTTGGTATTTCTTTTGAAACTTCAGCACTGCTCATCGAATCATTAGCTTAAGTACCAACTCGTTTCAGCTCGAATCCGGCGCTGACTTCGCCAACCACATCGCCAAGGCGGTTTTTTACCGGGAAGAACGCGTAACGTGCAACCGCCTCGAGCGATTCATCAGCCAGCACGCCCAATTGGCGCAGCGACTCGATGACGACCGTGGGACGCGCGCGATGATCGTCGCCATCTTCAATTTTCAGCGCCAGCCCAAAACCGCGCGGCCAATCGTCGCATGGCAAAACGCCAACCGTGTAAACGCCTTCCGCACCAACCTTCGAGATTAAACGGCCTCCGGCGGCCCGCATCATCTCAGTATCAAGGCGCTCCGTAGACCCGCCAATTAGTTCCGGATACGTCGTCATCGCTGAAACGATTCGCTGGCAGGCCGTTTTCGTTTGCTCATCAAATTCCTCGGGCGGCGACACCAGCCGCGCATACATCAACGCCATTCCCTTGACCGTTACGCCAAAAACCGGGACTCCGCAGCCATCAATGCCGATGGAGATATCTTCGATTGCGATTTCAGAAAATTGCGCAATAACTTCGCCGATTGCTAATTGCACCGGATTGCTAGGCTCGTAATAGGTTTCGGTGGGCGCTCCCAGATGCAGCGCCAGAGCCAGCATGCCGGCGTGTTTGCCGGAACAGTTATTTTGCAAAACGTTTGGCGCTTCGCCTCGCTCGCGTAACGCCTTCGTTACCTCGGGACTGAAAGGCTCATGCGTGCCGCACTTCAAGGCTTCCAGACCCAAGCCAATCTTCTTCAGCATCGAAGCGGCGAGTTCCGTGTGCATCGGTTCACCACTGTGCGATGCGCAGGCAAGCGCAATCTCCCTGTTAGTAAGACCGAAACGATCGGCGGCGCCGGAAGTAATTAGAGGAATGGCTTGATGAGGTTTGGCTGATGAGCGCAGGAAAGTAACAGTTTCGGCAGCACCAAGAAACGCGACGATAGTTCCGTCCGGCTCGACCGCGACCACGTGCCCGCGGTGGCGCGATTCGGTGATCGCGCCCCGCGTTACTTCCACCAACGGCTCAGCGGACGGAATCTCCAGATTGTTTGCAGACGGTTGTCGACTGACCTGCATAGATTTGGTGTTGAACTGGCTTAGGGGACGGATGGCATGTTACCACGACGCGATTCGAAAACTGAGCAAGGAAACTGGCACAAAAAAAGGCAGAAGGTTTTCCTTCTGCCATCTCATATTCGCATGTCAGAATTGCGTTTAGCTTTTGCCTTGTTTCTTGCTTCGTCTGCCGCCGTAGCTTAGGACGGTCAATTTCACCGTGCGTCGGCCAAACCGCATCGCTTCGCGGGAAGTAGGAATCCAAATGTCGATATGTCGTCCACGAATCGCCCCGCCGGTGTCCGCAACCACGTACTCGCCTGAGTAACCCGGATGATCCAGTCTCACACGCGAACCGAGCGGCAAAACCCGCGGGTCAGCAGCGATTAGCCCGCGACTCACCATTCTACCGCTGGCTGTTCTGCCTCTCAGGCTGTACGCCGTAGCAACATAGCTAGTGGTTGGCCCGGCAACAGAATCGTCCCGAACCGGTGCTTTCAAGGTCGCAGCGTCGGCAGCCGTGGCGGCTTTCCCCTGCGTCTGATCAACTTCCTCTTTATTTGTCGTGAATTGTGAAAGGAGGGTTTCTGCTATTGAAGGGGTTGCTGAAAAAACTATCAATCCAAAAAGAAGCACAAACACAATGGCTGCGCTTCGGCCGATTATTGCTTTCATCCGTCGGGTCTCCCGTCCGATTGTTATTAAGATAAGTTTTCAGCGAGTGCGCGAGTCCGTTCTTTCCTTAAGACTCGACCTTCGGCTCAAGGAGTTTGGAACAACGTCAGCCGAAGTTGGGGGCTTGCATCCTTGATGCATGCGCTGAAAACCGCCAGGCCACGAAAAAGAAAAAGGCGGGGGGTTAAGAACTCCCCGCTTGACGCCAAGGAAACTAGCACAGGCCTCGCACCCCAGTCCAGGCGATCCGAGGCCCGCGAGCTAGCCCGAGCGGCAGATGTCGGCGTAAATACTGAAATATTACGAGTTAGAGGGGAACGGAAAACTTGGCGGCCGGGTCTTAGCGCTTCGAAATTGAGAGAAAATTCTCAATAACTCGACACCCGTCGGGGTGTTCCTCGTCAAATAGTTCGGGGTGAAACTGGACGCCAAAAAGCGGCCGGGTGCTGTGCTGCATGGCTTGGATCGGAGAATTTTCGTTCCTAGCCGTTGCCTGAAAACCTTTGGGCAGTTGCTTCACTTCGTCAAAGTGGGAATGCCAGACCGTGATGCGGGTGGGCAGGTCTTTGAAGATACCTTTGCCGTCAGTGTCCACCGGAGAGTAGCCCCGCTCGCGTTTCGCGCCTTCGTAACCTTCGCCGGGCTCCAACCGGGCCATCAGATCTACGGAGGCGTCAAACGCCAGCGCTATTTGCTGATGGCCACCGCAGACGCCAAGGATTGGCTGCGCAGACTTCCTGACTACTTCGAAAACTCCCGCGAGCGATTGCCGTGAGTATTGATCCCAGGGATGACTTTGCCCACTGAGAATGATGTGCGAAGGCTTAAGGGAATTCACGCGCTGGAGCGAAACGGCGTGAAAGGGCTCAGTTAGTATTTCAAGACCTTGACGCATGCGGCCCAGTACAGCGCGCAACTCGCGCGGGCTGGCGCCCTGGCCGTCGATGGTGTTGTCGATGAGATAAATCAGCATAACGTCCGACAAACTCAAGTTTGCCGCTGTCCTCTCCACTTGGCAGGAATCTCGACAAACTGAAGTTCGCCGGACATCACTTCAAGCAGTAAAACTTCCCATTGAAAGCCCCAACATAAATGTGTCCATTCATGACGGCAGGGGTGGCGTTGATGTTTTCCCCAATCTGAATTTCGGAAAGAAGTTTTCCATCCTCCTCCGATAAAGCGTAAACCCAACCCGCCTTATCGCCAAAAATGACGCGACCGTCAACTACCGGCGAACTTCCCCAAATCGCAGCGCGGGCCAGGTAAGCCCAGACCTGTTTTCCATCGACCGCTGAGAGGCAATACAAATAGCCATTATTTGAACCCAGCAAGACCTGGCCGTCGGACACGATTGGACTCGACCAGAAGCCAGTCTTCTCTTTCGTCTTCAGGTTTAGGCCACCCTCAACGCGGTGGGTCCAAACCGGCGCGCCATCTTCCTGTTTGAAGGCGCTGACTATTCCATCTTCAGCGGCGGTATAAACAAAGCCGCCAGTCACCGCCGCCGTAGAATTTGAATCCGCGCCGATGCGCGCTTTCCAAACTACAGTGCCATCCGTTTGATTCAAGCAATAAAGGTCGCCAGCCTCGGTCCCAACAAAGATCTTTCCATCAAGAATTGTCGATCCGCCTTCGACCGATCCGCCCAGGGGTTGTTTGTAGACAAGGGCGCCATCGGCGAGCTCAAGGCAATAATAAAAACCGTCCTCGCCGCCAATGTAAACGCGGCCATCAACAATGGCCGGCGACGAGTCGGTTTCAAATCCAGTCTTCAACTTCCAAATTAGCGTGCCGTCATTCGCATTCAAACAATATATGTGATTGTCCAGGTTTCCAATCACCAGTCGATCGCCTGCCACGGCCGGTGAGGACTTTGCGCTGTCACCAGTTTTGTAGCTCCAAATAACCGAGCCGTCTTTCGAGTTTAGGGCGTAAACGCGCGCGTCGTTTGAGCCAAAGTAAACGCGATCGCCGACAATGGCCGGCTGGCCCGGCCAGCCTGAGCCGGCCCAGGGAATCTTGTGCATTCGTCCGCTGGACCAGTCTGTCTTGAAATCCCAAACAACTTGAAGTGGCTTATCTGACCAGGGTCCGGTGCCATAGAATGTGCGCGCCGGATTGCCGAGCCAAGTGGGAAAATCGACAGGCGGCGGAGCAGGTTCGTGTTTGACTATTGGTTCAGCGGACGTTTCCTTAATGAGTTTGCCGCCGCAGGCCGGCAGCATCGCCATCACCGCAATCGAGATAGTTGCGGCAACAGCTCGCAGAAATGCGTCGGAAAATAAGGAGCGTTTGGTCGTTAGGGGGGAATTCATTGAGGAATTTCCAGGGCTACGCTGGCTGAGGCTTGGACCGAATGGTCCATCTCATCATTTCTACGGAATCGACGCCAGCCATTGACCTGCATAAATTACTTCAGCCGTGCCTGTAATTACAACCTCGCCGTCGTCACGCCAATGGATTTTTGCACGACCGCCCTGCATCTCAACCTCGACAAGGCGCTCCGTTTTTTTCTTGACCATCGCTGCCACCGCGGCTGCGCAGGAACAGGTTCCCGACGCAGTAGTCTCGCCGACGCCGCGTTCCCAAATGCGCAGTTCTATGTTGTTACGATCTTTGGTGCGCACAAAAACAACGTTAGTGCGTTCGGGAAACTGTTTGTGGTTCTCAATTGCCCGCCCGATTCGCCGCCAGTCGAGCGCGTTGAAATCATCGACAAACAAACAGCAGTTCGGATTCCCCATTTCTAAAGCAGTGACGCTGAACATCTCGCCATCCACTTCAAGACCATAATCGACCACCTGGTCCATTGGGCTATCTGTCACCATCGGGATCGACGCCGAGTCAAACTTTGGCTGACCAAGTTCTGAATCGAATGTGTAGCGGCCCTGATCGTCATGACCGCGTAGCAAGTATCGCTTCACACCGGCGCGCGTGCTCAAGCGAAGTTCTTCTGCCTGCCACAATCGTTGATGATAAAGATACGCGGCCGCGCAACGAGTGCCATTGCCTGACAGTGCAGCCTCGCTTCCGTCAGGATTGAAGATGCGAACCTGGAAATCTGCTGCCTCGTCCTGTGAACGACTAACAACGGCAATGCCATCAGCGCCGGCGCCGTAATGACGATTGCAGATGCGGCGCGCGAACTCGCCCAACCCTGCCAGGTTGGAAAACTCCGTTGCTTCGATAACGATATAGTCGTTGCCGAAGCCATGGAACTTCATGAAACTAAGAGGCATTTCAGTTTTATGTAACGCAAACTGTTAGTTTGCGATTTCAAGTTTGAAGTGGAACGCGCGCTGGCTCATTGGGAGTCAGCGGATAAAGCCGTATTCCCCTCTCACTTTGGGAAAGGAAGAGTGGTTAAGTGCGCGCAAGCCCTTCCCTCTTTTCCCCTTCCCAAAGGGAAGGGGATGTAAAGTACGCAAGCTAACAGTTAGCCTTACGAGTGGCCCGCAAACGAAGCCAGCAGCACGGCAATCGGATCAATACACAGAGAAGGTGGATTAACGCCATCCGGATAGTTGTTAACCATGATCGAAAAGACAAGCTCCTCGCCGGCGGCAGTGTTAACAAACCCGGAAAGACTGGACGCACTCCTCAGCTCTCCCGTCTTCGCATGAAGATTGTTTTGGGCCGGCGTGCCTTTCATGCGGTTGCGGATCGTGCCGTCAACACCCGCGATTGGCAATGCCTCGCGAAAAGCAGTCGCGTAACGATGCCGTCGCATGTAAGTCAGCAATTGAAGAGTTGCTTCGGCCGTCACCAAGTCGTCGCGGGAAAGGCCGGAACCGTCAGTCAATGACAGCGACGAAGAATCGACGCCCGCCTCGCGCAGAAATGTTCTGACTACTTCAACGCCGATGCTCTCACTGTTGCGTTCGGCATCGGGTATCGATGAACTTGATGGGGCCGCAACTTTTCCCAGTGTCCGCAGAATCAGTTCAGCATAAAGATTCTGGCTTGGCTTCAATGTTTGTGCTGCAATCACGCTAAACGGTAGCGATTGAAGATTGGTTAGCTCAACTAACCCGGACGGCACCCCACCAGCATACGCTGAAACCATGGACAAAGAAGGCGCGGTCATTCGCGTCTTTCCCGAAACGACGACACCTTTCTTTGCCAGTGACGAGCGCAGCAGATAAGCAAACAGCAGTGCTGGCTGCGTCACAGCCAAGCGTCCCGAAAAACCGGCATCATCCAGCGCCATCGAGCCGTTGATTTCTACAGCGTTTGAAGCAAGGCCGCGATGGACAAGCAAATTTCTTCTGCTGCCCTTTGCCGTGGTGATTACATGATTGTTGATCGTCAGCAGCGGGTCGGGTGGATCTGTAGACACGGCAGCGGATGCGCCAACTCGCGGTCCGGGGGTTACTGAAAGATTTACGAGATTGTCGTTGATACTTAGCGCGCTGACTTCTGCGCCAAAGCCCCACTGCAGATCTTCCCATTGGGATCCTGAACTATAAGGTGGACCAGAAAAATAAGTTTCATCGCCAACCAGATCCCCTTCAACGCGCTTCACGCCCGCAGCAACAATGCGGACCGCGAGATCATCGAGACCTTTGAGGTAGTCGCCATTGTTGAAGCGCGCAGCGATCGAAGGATCGCCGCGACCGTAAATGGTCAGATCGCCATGAATGGTTCCGGCAGCATCGGGCTTCGCTGCTGCATATACAGAAGTGACAAAACGATAATCGGGCGAGAGTCGATCAAGCGCCGCCGCCACCGTGTAAAGCTTCATGTTCGACGCCGGGCTCAGCAGCTTGTTCGCATTCTGTTCAAAAATAACCTTTCCGGTTTCGAGCGAGACAACCTTGATTCCAACTGTTGCCGGCGCCAGCTCCGTTCGGCGCAAGATTTCTGAAATGCGAGCCTGCAACTCTGCGACGGACCGCGGAGTAACTTGGGAACGGGGATTAGTCGCGACCGTTGGAAGCGGACTGGGTGTTGGTGTTGCAGCAGGATCGGTTGCGGATGAAACTCGGCGTTCGCGTTGCACCTGTTGCTGCGCAACACCAATCGGGGCCAGCGGCACAATGATCGAAAGCGTCAGCAGCAAACTGCCAAGAATGGCGGCCCGAAGGTTTTTAAACATCAGGTGAATTGTTCTCGAGGCCGGATTGACC
>JBDUCB010000079.1:0-13165 GCA_040003695.1 bacterium | reverse complement strand
GACAAGGCCGAAGAGAGCTATCTGCTGGCGCTCAACACGCAGAGCGATGATTCCGATGCAGTGCTTGGCCTGGCCCAGGTTTCACAGTTCAGAGGAGATGCTAAGGCTGCCGCGCTGTATTTGGCCCGTGCCAGGACGATGGAGGCCAGATCGCCGGATACGCTTTATCGTTTTGCGTTGGTTGCGCTGCGGTCTGGCGACTATGAGGAAGCAAACGCGGCACTGACCCAAGCCGTAAAACTGAGGTCTGACGAGCCCGCGTACTTCCTGGCATTGGGCACGACCTGGCTTCAGAAACCTGACCTGTTCGAGGCCGAGAAAGCTTTCCGCCGCGCCCTTAATCTTCAGCCTGACAATTCTCGAACGCAGATGTCGCTGGGTTACACCTTGCTGGTGCAGAAGCAGTATCCGGAAGCTCGCACCTGGCTGGAGAAGAGCCTTCAGAAAGACACGCGCACTCCGGAAACGTTTTACTATCTCGGCCTGATAGCTGAGGAGCAAAACGAAGATGAAAGAGCGATTGAGTTTTTCCAGAAGGCCATTCAGTTAGCCGCTTCTTTTGCTCACGCGCACATTGCCCTTGGTTCGACCTATCTTAAGTTGAGGAATTATCAACTGGCTCAACAGGAGCTGGAAATCGGAGTGAAGTTGGATCCGAATGATTCGAAGGCGCACTACAATCTTGCTCTGCTCTATGCGCGGCTTAAGGATCCGCAGCGCGCACAAGCAGAGATGGCGATGGTCGAAAAACTGAAAGACGAAGCCACTACCAAGGTAAAAGAGAGCATTGGTACCAAGCCTTAGCGCGTACCTCCCCTTAGTCACTTCAACTACAATCTGTCGACGGTATGGCAACAGTTATGAATGCGGTAGGAGCCAATTTCTCGGCCGACTCTCCCAGCTGATCTTTCGCGTGTTATGTTCAAAGACAAGATTATCGGTCTGGGCGTGGCCGCTATTCTCGCCCTTAATCTGCTGTTAACGGCTCGGGCCCAGCGCACGAGCAGCATGGCAAACTCTGTCGTGACCTTTGAAGAGATCCCCGCAAAGCGAAGCGGCATCACCTGGGTTCACAATAATGCGCATTCGAACGATCACCATTTGCCGGAAACCGTGGGCGCCGGATGCGCTTTCCTTGATTTTGACAACGATGGTTGGATGGATATCTATGTGGTCAATAGCGGTGCTTCCGACTTCTATACTCCCGCCGCGCCATTGAAGAATGCGCTCTACCACAATAACCATGATGGGACATTCACGGATGTCACCGATAAAGCGGGTGTGCCAGGCGGTACCTTCGGGATGGGCATGGCCGTCGGAGATTATGATGGTGACGGCTGGCCCGATCTTTACATCACGAGTTATGGTCGCAACATCCTCTACCACAATAATCGCGACGGCACGTTTACCGACGTAACTGATAAAGCTGGCGTCGCGGCGCCGGGCTGGTCAACCTGCGCGGTCTGGTTCGATTATGACAACGACGGCAAGTTGGATCTGTTCGTTTCGAGTTTTGTCGAGTACGACAGGACGAAAAATATTTTGTGTACGGACGACTTGAACAAACGTTACTATTGCATTCCCCGTAACTACAAACCACGACCGAGCCATCTTTTTCACAACAATGGGAAAGGAACGTTTACCGACGTGAGCGCGGAAGCAGGAATCGCGGAATTTCCAGGCAAGTCATTCGGCGCAGTCGCCACGGACGTGAATAACGATGGACTGATGGATCTGTTTGTGGCCAATGATACGATGCCAAACTTCCTCTTCATCAATAAAGGCAACGGAAAATTTGAAGAAGTCGGACTGTCGGCCGGCGTAGGCTATAGCGATGCCGGGAAACCGCGTTCCGGAATGGGAGTGGACTCGTCGGACTACGACGGAGATGGTTGGCAGGATCTCTTTGTCGCCAACATCGACCGAGAATTTTTCAGCCTCTATCACAACCAGAAGGATCTCACTTTTAATGATGAACCGGGAGAGATTGGGCCGGCCACTCAGTTATTGAGTGGGTGGGGACTGAAATTCTTCGACTATGATAACAACGGAATTCCGGATTTGTTTCTTGTGAACGGTCACCCAGACGACCTTATCGAAATGCGCCAGCCGCGGGTGAAATACCGAGAGCCACTACTGTTATTCCAAAACACGGGCCACAGTTTTAAGAATGTGAGCGTGCAATCAGGCACAGTGTTCTCGAAAGAGTTTTCCGGAAGAGGCCTGGCCGTCGGCGACTTTGACAACGACGGGGATTCTGATGTGCTGATCTCAAATAATGGTGAGGCTCCCGTATTGCTGCGCAATGAAGGTGGCAACCGAAACAACTGGCTCGGTCTTCAACTCATCGCGACTAAGAGTAATTCGGCTGCCGTCGGCGCAATCGTTACGTGGCAAGCTAATGGAATAAAACGGAGTCGTTTGAAAAACGCGGGCGGCAGTTACCTCTCTTCAAACGATCCGCGCGAGATCCTCGGCATTGGTTCGGCATCGAAGATTGTCAGCCTGGAGATTCGGTGGCCGAGCGGCATAATCGATAAGTTATCTAATGTACCAATCAATACGTACATCAGAGTGCTGGAAGGCGGAGGTGTTGCCAGGAAATAGGTACTGTTGTAATTGGCTGAGATGTCGTATCCAACCAGAACAATTCTCGCGCTGGCCATGTTTTTTATCTCCATGATTGGCTGCGTGTGGAACTTGACTTCCTTGGAAGGCCAAACTCTGAGCCCAAAGAATGACCCGAACGTGACTCTGTTGAAGTGGCGCGCGCATGACTATGCCGGCAATGCCTATGTCGGCAGCAAGGCCTGCGCTCAATGCCATACTACCGAGGCAGCGACTCAGTTAAGCACTCCGATGGCCCAAGCGCTGACTCTGGCGAGCGATTGTCAAGTCCTGCGCAAACGCCCGAGCTTAACTTTCCGCAACGGCTCCTTTTCTTATGAGATTGCTCGCCGGGGAAACGGCATTATCTACACGGTGACAGCGGGCGTTAACACGATCTCTGAGCCCATCCTGTATTGCTTTGGTGAAGGGAAGGTCGGACAGACCTATGTCTTCAAGCACAATGGTCTGTTTTATGAAACTCGCCTCAGCTATTATGAGGGGATTCAGAAACTCGACTTCACTACCGGACACTCACGCCGAGAGCCGACGTCACTGGAAGAGGCGCTGGGCCGTGCGATGAGCTGGGATGAGGCAGGAGATTGTTTCGGATGTCATACCACCGCTGCCTTTAATGGGTCCCAACTACAACCTGACCATTTAATTCCCGGCGTTGCCTGTGAAGGATGTCATGGTCCGGGTGAAAAACATATCGCGGCCGCCAAGGCTCGTAGGTTTAAAGATCTGGAGATCTTTAATCCAGGGATGTTGGCTGCCGACGGTCTGACGCAAGAATTCTGCGGCACGTGCCACCGTAGCTTCAATGACGCGATGCTCCTGCCTATGCAGGGTGGGATTAATAATATTCGCTTTCAGCCGTACCGAATCTTCAATAGTCCAGGGCACAAAGATGATCCACGGATAAGTTGCGTCGCTTGTCACAACCCGCACGATAAGTTACAGCGTCAGGCAGCGTTCTATGACTCAAAGTGTCTCGCTTGTCACCTTTCCAGTCCTAAAGAAGCGAAAACAAGAATTCGGAAGGCACCGGGCTGCCCGGTTAGCCGGAACCAATGCGTGACTTGTCACATGCCCAGGATCGAAGTGCCGGAGATGCACAGCAAGTTCACAGATCATTGGATCAGAATTGCAAGGCCCAATGAGCAGCTTCCTAACTGACTCAAAACGAAAGAGGAATGGCAGTTTGACTGCTCAGGTTTCGCGTTGCCAGGGAACCGACAAGAAAGCAGCCTACCTAGAAATACTTGCATTAAAGTCGAGGAGGGCCTCGGTGTGACTCCGAGCAAAAATCGAAAATGACTCTCCATCAACGGTCAGAATAGTTGCCAACTTTCAGAAGAGTGAATCCCTTTGATCCTCATTGTGACCACGCTGCCGGTTGTCTGTCCCAGCGGTGCCGTCGCAACTGGAGATACAGTTCATCAGGTAGAGGTCCGGCATCACTCGCACCGATGTTTGATTCCACGTGAGCAATCTTGCGCATTCCGGGAATGGTGGTTCTAATCGAAGGGTTGTTGAGGATGAAGCGGAGGGCCAGCTCGGACATTGGCATTCCGGGAGGCAGGAGCGGCTTTATCAGGTCGGCTCGCTCGACGCTGGCGATAAGGTTCTCAGGCACAAAGTAGCTGTTCCGCCAATCGCCTTCAGGCCAGCGACTCTGTTTTGTCAGCGTTCCAGTCAACGTGCCTTCGTCAAAAGGCACGCGTGCAATCACTGCGACGTTCATTTCACGACAAGACGGTAAGAGTTCGTCTTCTGGATTCTGATCGAAAATATTGTAAATAACCTGTACCGAATCGATTACGCCGCTGCGCACAGTGCGCACACCGTTCCAGGGCTCCCAACGGTTTAAGCTGATGCCGACAGCTTGAATCAAGTTTTGCCGGCGCAGGGTATCCATCGTATTGATCCAGCGATCGTCATCTACCCAACGATCCTCCCACACGTGGAATTGCACTAGATCGAAACTCTCGAGACCGGCGTTGTACAGACTCTTGTGGACATACTCTTCAATATGATCGGGAGGAAAACAGTCGTCGAGGGTGAATTCTCGTCGGCTGGGCCATGTGAGATTCCTGGGTGGAATTTTGGTAGCTGTGTAAAGCCGTTTTTTGGGATTGGCTCGCACGATTTGACCCAACAACCTCTCGCTGCGTCCGTCTCCGTAGGCCCAGGCCGTATCGAAAAAGTTACAACCCAAGTCCACGGCGTGCTGAAGGGATTCCAGCGAATGTTCGTCATTTGAGCCCGTCCAGCCACCCATGCCCCACATTCCACACCCAATCTCACTCACCTGCCAGCCGAGTCGTCCGAACTTTCGATATCGCATTATGTTTGATCAGATCCCTGCATTTTTCTTTGATAGTAACGTACTGATTCCAAATGGCTGACCCTGCTATTTGGCCGCGCTTCGATGAGGCAAATGCAGAAATGCGACTACTACTTGGGTGGCTTTACCTGTGTTTGGAGCAGAGACTTCAAACGCGCCCTCCAATCATCAGGC
This sequence comes from bacterium, assembly GCA_040003695.1. Classification (GTDB taxonomy): domain Bacteria; phylum Acidobacteriota; class Blastocatellia; order Pyrinomonadales; family Pyrinomonadaceae; genus PSRF01. The sequence goes on along the minus strand of JBDUCB010000079.1, from coordinate 8,034 downwards.
GATAGGTGCCGAAGTAGTGACAGCTCTGCAGCCGCGATTACCAATTGCTTGACGCTCGCAACGATAGTCAACTCCAATGCTGCTTTCGGTTTGGCAGCCTGTTCTAACCTTGCGAGCTTCACGTCCCGCCACTGATTCGTCGGTGGGATGCCGGCTGACAGATACGACATGGCCTCCAGTCCCACTGAGCCAACGTCTGATAAATCGCTTGCGAGCGGCTCTGCCTCATGCAATGCGGGGGATCGCGCCATTAATGAATCCAACTCTGGTCCAGCATCTCGCCACTCCGTCAGGGTGTGGCGGATATCCTCTGCATAGAGTCGAAAACGCGGTGCATCCGAGAGCAGGGCTTCTACCATGGTCGCGAAGCGGCGCGTGCCTTCACTATCCGGCCGAGCGGCGTCCACCAATCCGGTCAGCGGACTTAGCATTGTCGACGGGCGCTGTTGCCCTCGACGATATTCTTTGACCGGCTCGACAACTAAGACTAGTGTTCGAAGTGGTCCAATCTCTTTGCCCCCTGCGAGCCGCCTCAGCAGCATCTCGGAATTTTTTTCCTGAGTCAGTCCCAACTCTTCCAACTGAATACTGATAACAGCTAAGCGTCGATACATATCGCCGACATCAGTAACTTCGCGAGGCGACCAGAGTCGTTCGGCGATAGCTGCAGTGCGGGGCCAAATACGCGAATCGATCGTTTCAGGGCTGACGTATTCGCCCCACATCGTAGCTTCGCCGCCTAGAATATGTTTCGCCTCGTCAGCCGTGACCGTGCCGTTGGCGGGAATCGGATCGGCCAGGTAATGCTGCGATGCCGGATACATCAGATCGATGTAATAACCATTCGAGAGAATTCCGTCATAACCCTTGCGCGCCGCTTCAGCGAGAGCCGCCGCTCCACGCCATGACTGGATAACGACATCCTTGGGCAGACCAGGTTGTAGGATCTCGTCCCAACCGACCATCTTCTTTTTGTGTTTCTGTAGAATCTTTAGTAGTCGCTGGTTGAAGTAGGCCTGGAGCTCGTGATTGTCTTTGATGCCTTTCGCTTTCATGAAAGCTTGAATTTGCGGATTGCGGTCCCACTGCTTACCTTCGTTTTCGTCGCCGCCAATGTGCATGTAAGCGTCAGGAAAAAGCGCGGCCATCTCACCCAGAAACGTATCGAGAAACTTGTAGGTCTGCTCGCGGGTCGGGTCGAGTGCCGGTTCAAAAATTCCCGCGCCTCGCTCAATCTTGAATGGGCCAGGCGCGCTGCCAAATTCGGGATAGCCAACCAGCCAACTCGTGCTGTGTCCCGGAATATCGAACTCCGGAATTACGCGAATACCACGATCACGAGCGTAGGCAATGATCTCGCGCACCTGGTCCTGCGTGTAGAAGAGACCATCGGAGCCCAGTGCGTGAAGTTTGGGGAGTTTCTTGCTCTCGATGCGAAAGCCCTGGTCCTCGGTAAGGTGCCAGTGAAAGACATTCAGCTTCACAGCCGCCATCGCATTGAGATTCCGCTTGAGAACTTCCATGGGCTCGTAGTGGCGGCCAACATCGATCAGTAAACCCCGCCATGGGAAACGAGGTTGATCTTGAATCTTGATACCCGGCAGATAATATCCGTCGCGATCACCTTGGAGCAGTTGCAGGAAAGTTTCGAGACCGCGTAACGCGCCCACGACTGTCGGTGCCACCAGTCGTGCCTGCTTGTCATTGACTTCCAAACTGTAGCTTTCGTTTTCACTGAGCGATGGAATGATGTCGCCTGCCCGTTCGCATTGGATCACGAGTGTGGCCGTGCTTTCGTTGGCCGCGAGATCAGACGGCAGAGTCAATACCGTTCTTCCGGCAAGCCGCGCGATCATGCGAGTAATGCCTGCTCGCAATCGATCATCGGAATAGTTCTTAGTCGTCACACTGAAATTGCTGTTGATTGCCAAACGGCCTGATTCAGTTTGTACTGAGGCCGGCACCGGCATCAGGTTGAGTTGGGTCGGCGATACCCCTGCGGGCGCTGTCTCCTGTGTTCGGACGGCCGAGCCAATACTCAACACGTAAGTTAAGATCAGCACTAACCGGGTATATTTAGCAGTCTTCATTTTGTCAGGTTTCCACCTTCGTTTTTTCGGGCGCGTTGGTTGTTTCAGCGCCGCCCGATTTCAATTTGTCGATAGAATGATTCGCCTCTCCTTACTTGTTACGACCGTTTCGAGCGAATAAGAAGGAGCAAGGCCCAAACAGATAGACTTCCTGCGGCAACGGTGAGGAGAATGTATAGCGGTTCGGTCGCGAGGTGCCGCCCTTCCATGATGATCCGCAAGAGATGCGCCAGAGTGATCAGTCCAAAGACCGCGCCGGTAGTCATGACATATGCCTTCAAGGGATTACCTCCTTGGGTCAGACCGTGCTCGAGCACCACAGAATTACCGCACTAGCCATTAATTCTCGCCGTACTAAACGATCCGAAATCGTGACATAATCGCCGCTCATTTATTGGTCGCATTGTAGCTGATTCACCGGGGATACTGACGATCGAAAGTGGCTGGCAAAAAGATTTCTTAATGATATGAAGAGAGTTCGGCGTTTTCGTGGCAAGATAAAGCGGTTTGCACCGAGAGCGCGGATGGCTGGGCTATTCGTAGTTGTATTAACAACCGCGTTCGAATCGTTTTCACCCGCCTGGCCAACAGCATACGCCGGCAATCCAGCGGTATGGAGTCTGGTGTGGAGTGACGAGTTCAATAGACCCAGCGGCTCGGCGGTTGATTCGAACAAGTGGTCCTTTGATATCGGCGGCAACGGTTGGGGTAACAACGAATTCGAGACTTATACGAGCCGCACTGAGAACGCGCATCTTGAAGATGGGAAGCTGGTCATCAAGGCGCTCAAGGAAACCTTAACCGGGCCCGACGGCACAAGTCGGAACTTCACTTCTGCGAGGTTGCTTACCAAAAACAAATTCAGCCGGGCCTTCGGTCGGTTTGAAGCGCGGATCAAGATTCCGTTTGGACAGGGCATTTGGCCGGCATTTTGGATGTTAGGTAACAACATCGATACTGCCCGATGGCCCAACTGCGGCGAGATCGACATCATGGAAAATATTGGTAAGGAACCGTCGATCGTTCATGGCACTTTTCATGGACCTGGTTACTCTGGTGCGAGCGGAGTAAGTGCGGCCTACGCACTGCCCAGTGGCCAGAAGTTCTCCGACGATTTCCACACCTTCGCGGTCGAGTGGGAGCCGAACGTTATGCGCTTCTATGTCGATGGACTCTTGTACAAGACGCGCACACCGGCGGACCTGCCCGCCGGTACATCATGGGTCTTCGATCATCCGTTCTTTATTATTCTAAATGTGGCGGTCGGCGGTGGCTGGCCGGGAAATCCCGATGCCACGACAGTTTTCCCGCAACAGATGCTGGTCGATTATGTGCGCGTCTATCAACGTGCCACACGCTCGCACGCGCTTTACTGATGAGCGCGAACCGAGCGCTGGCTCTCGACTCGGGTGACGTTCAAGCGCGATCCCTTTTCAGTCAGGACTCACACTTCAGTTCGGATCACGCGTCCTACTTCAAAATGAACCTTTCATTGAGGCCGCCAATCATCACCTCAAAATCGCCGGGCTCAACGACTCTCTTATTGTCTGCGCCGACGAATGACAGATCCCCGGAGTTCAGCTTGAAAGTCAGCGTACGACTCTGTCCTGGATCGAGATAGATCTTGGCGAAGCGTTTGAGACGTTTACCCGGAGGTGATAAAGAAGCTACCAGATCACTCACATAAAGCTGAACGACCTCTTTACCGGCGCGCTTCCCACTATTGGTTACGGTGACGCTGACAGTCAGTTCATCGCCCAATCCGATCGCCTTTCGATCGAGGCGCAGATCTTTATAGCTGAAGGTCGTGTAGCTCAAACCTTCGCCGAATTCAAACTGCGGCGTGATGCCGGCGTTGTCGAAAGACTCTGTCTCGAACGCCTTATGATCGTAAGTCATCAAGGCATTCGGAAAACGCGGATAAGTGAAGGGAAGTTTGCCGCACGGGTTAAAGTCGCCGAAAAGAACGTCGGCCACTGCCTGCCCGCCTTCATTGCCCGGGTTGTAGGCCATCAACACGGCTCTGGCATTGTCGGCGATACGGTTAACGACTCGTGGTCGGCCTTCAACCAGCACCAGCACGACCGGTTTGCCTGTCGCCGCGATGGCTTCGGCAAGTTTCTGTTGCGGCTCGCCCAAATTGAGATCAGGAATGTTGCCGGGCGTTTCAGTGTACGATCCTTCGCCCAAGCAAAGTACAACTACATCGGCAGCCGCGGCGGCACGCACCGCCGCCGGGATGTCGACTTCGGTTTCGAGATTTGTGGACGTGTTGTTTGATGGCGACCCCGGCCTTCGAAAAATCTTTGTGCCGGGCAGATAGGTTACGTTTGCCGCGCCAACCTTCTGCTCGATCGCCCGGCGAATCGTCGGACGATCCTTCGGATAGAGTGACTCTTCCGATCCCTGCCATACATAGGTCCAACCGTTGTTAAGCGAGATTAGTGAGTCGGCAGTTGGACCGGTAACGAGCACTTTGCGATCCTTCGGGAGCGGCAACAAATTGTTCGCGTTTTTTAGCAGCGTCATCGATTCGCGGGCCGCTTGCAGGCTGGTTTGTCGCGATTCTGCTAGTCCAATCTTCGACTTGAGCGCCGCATCGGGCATCGAGTTTTCGAAGAGGCCCAGCTCAAACTTCACTTTCAAAATTCGGCGCACTGCTTCATCGATACGCGACTGCGGCACGGCGCCTTCCTTAACCAGCGCTATCAGATGATCGGCGAAGCTGTAATCGAGCGGCACCATGCTCATGTCGATGCCGGCCATGATTGCCATCCGCGTAGCTTCCTTCTCGGTGGCCGCGACATGCCAAACGGTTACCAGTTTCTTGATGTCTTCCCAGTCAGAAACTACAAATCCCTTGAAACCGAGTTCACCACGAAGGATGTCAGTTAAGATGTGATGATTGATGTGACCGGGAATGCCGTTGATCTCGGCGGAGTTGATCATTACCGTGTGGGCGCCGGCTTGGACAGCCGCATCGAATGTTGGCAGGACATATTCCCGCAGATAATTTTCCGGAATCAATGCGGGAGTGCGATCGCGCCCATTGATCGAAAGACTGTAGCCCATGTAATGTTTCAAGCTGGTCGCAACATGCTCCGGCGAGCTCACATCGGAACCTTCCATACCACGCACGAAAGCTACGCCCATTACTTTTGCGAGGTAGGGATCTTCACCAAACGTTTCATAGAAGCGCGGCCACAGCGGTTGGCGTCCGATATCAAGCACCGGTGAAAAGCTCCAGGGAATGCCGGCGGCGCGCGTTTCCATGGCGGAGATTTCTGATCCCCGTTTCATCAACTCAGGATTCCAGGTCGCGGCCATGCCGATCTCCTGTGGGAAGAGAGTCGCTCCCTGAATATAGTTTGCGCCGTGAATCGAATCTATGCCGTAGATAACCGGAATGCCGAGCCGGGTCTTTTTTGTCGCGGTGGTTTGAATCTGCGCAATGATTTCGTGCCACCTGTCGGGCGTCAGCGCTTGATCCGCAACGTTGAGGATGGAGCCGACGCCGTAGCGCACAATTGCTTTGTCCAGTTTGGCAGGATCGATCTGGATGTTCTGATCCTGGCCGCTGACAATCATGCTGATCGTCAACTGAGTCATCTGGCCGACCTTTTCCTCAAGCGTCATGCGCTGGAGCAAGGCATCGATCTTTTGCGAGTTGTCACGCTCTGGCCCTCTGGAGCGCACCGCCTTCTGGAAAAAAAGATCGCTATCGTCGATATCCGCAAGCACGAGTCCTTTTTGGCTTAACGCGTTTTGTTTAGGCTGGGAAACACTCATATTTTGCGCCCTTTCCACTGCAAGATCGAAACAGAGTGAAAGGGCAATAGCCGCAAGCACAAGGGCCGCTATTCTCATCGTATTATTGTTTCCTTTTAGAAAGAGATCGAAGAAGCTGCGGCGTTATTTTCGTCTATTGGCAGGGTATATTCAAGGCGAAGGACTACACTGCTCAGTGCGCAGGTTTCCCGATCAGCTTGCCGATTTCACGCCACGTAATAAGCTTGACGTTATTCTCTTGAAGCAACTTCCGAAAAGCATCGCTGGTTACAAATTCGAAATCGCGCTGCCGCCACTCAGCACCCCAGTTAGGATGGTCGAAAGCGACGCCCTTCATCTCTTCGTCGGCGTATGCCAGATGCACGATCATATCCGTCACGCCGGGTTGCAAAGCCTTGATTGCATCGGTGTAAAACTTGGCCCAGTCTGCGGGAGTCACATTCGGCTCGATACTGATGGTCCGATCAAGGACTACGTCATCCGGGCCCAGGAGCGAAGGCATAAATGGAGCACTGCTGAACCACTCTTTAGATACTCTTACAGGCAGTTTGTTTTCGCGGGCCACGCGCAGCAGTATCTCGAACAAGGCACTGTTCTGGTAGAGCGTGCCCATATGAGAATCGAGATGCGTGGGTTGAATGCCGAGTGCTCTGGCGCGCGCAATCTGAGCGCGAATCTCTGCTTCTGCCTCTTTTACATCCATGTGCGCCGCGGCCTCGTTTTCCAGAGGATAAAGATACCCGCTACTGTCAAGCAGCGTAGGCACACGCTCCTTTGACAGAACGGGACCCCAACGTACCAGGCTCCATTCACTGGTCAACGTCAAGTGCAAGCCGAGATCGGCGGTTGGATGCGTGCGCGCGTAAGCTGCGATCTCGGGGAGCCAGGGGCAGGGAATCATAATGCTTGCGGAAGTAACCAATCCGCTCTCCAACGCTTTAATCGAAGCGCTGTTGATGGAATGGGCGGCTCCTAAATCATCGGCATGCACGATCAGCAGTTTTGCATCGCGCGGGTAACCAAGGCGTTCCGCCAAAGGTTTTACCTCGGCTTGTGGTTGGGGCGTGTTTTGCTGAAGGGCCGCGGTTGACGAAGCAACCAGCGTAAGCGACAGCAATGCAATCAGGAGAATTCGTTTCATGTTTCACCTGCAGACGTAACGCAAACTGTTAGTTCGCTATGCGACGTTACACAAGCGTTTCGAAGTCGACGCCTCAAGCTGTTTAAACGATTCTAACGCCAATCTAGTCCTGTAGGGACAAAATGTTTATAGCAGACATGCTACAAGATCTCTCAGAGCTCCGGAGGAGCGAAATGTTCTTCAGATCATTGACGCACTGGTCTAGACATTTCGCTCCTAACGGAGCTGGCAACTAATAATTGACTGGGACCTATAAACATTTGGCTCCTACGGAACAGAAGCGCTTAGTTACCTAAGTCTCCACTCTTCCGTGCACGCGCAAACTAACAGTTTGCGTTACATCGAAATAAGCCTCTTTACAGAACGAATTGTTCGGATATGATTGAGAGCTCCTAATGACGATTCCGCATCCATGAGCTCTGCATCCCTGAAGTGTGAAAGCGAAGACGCGCCTCTGCTGAGGCGTTTTGGACTGCTTCAAGCCACAGCGTTGAACATGTCAAACATGATCGGCGTGGGCCGCATTCGTAGTTTCTTCTCGCTCGACGTAGTGATTGAAGCGCTGATTTCAACGCGCATCGTGGTCCAATTCATGGGCCAAATCTTCGCCCTCATCTTGCTCAGAAAGCGGGCGCCGGATATGGCACGCCCATACAAGATGTGGCTTTATCCGGTTCCCAGTTTTATCGCGCTCCTCGGTTGGATTTTCATTTTTGTGACTACGGCCTGGCCGGTTATTGTCCTGGGCCTGGGCACTCTGACACTGGGTACGATCTTCTTCTTTGTCTGGTCCTGGTATACCGAGCGGTGGCCATTCGCACCTGCAATCCAGGACGCTGGCTATTAACATTACGAGAAAGAGCAATGGTGAAACTCCTAGTTTCGGCAACCATCATTTTGGTTTTCGGCTGTTCTGGATTTGCCAAATCACAGCCCAGAGGAAATTCGTTGGCACCCACGAAACTCTTTTTGCGAAAAGGCTGGACCATTCAGTCGTCAGCCAAGGTCATTGAG
>JBDUCB010000093.1:0-13167 GCA_040003695.1 bacterium | reverse complement strand
GTAATTGTGATCGTTAGCATCGTGCCGCTATTCATGCTGGTTGGCAAAAACTTTTTGCCGGTCGATGACCAGTCGCAGTTTGAACTCAACGTGCGCGCGCCTGAAGGTTACACGCTCGCAGCGACCTCCCAGCTCGCCGAGCGGATTTCCGCTGATATTCGCAAGTTGCCGGGAGTGACAGACACGCTGACAACCATTGGTGGCGGTCAGCAGGAGCAAGTTAACGTCGCCTCGATCTACGTCAAATTGCAGCCGATTGGAAATCGGGACGTGTCTCAGGCTGACCTGATGTTGCGCGCGCGTTCCGAAGTTCTGGCCAAGTATTTGAAGGAATACCCGGGACAGTTGCGCACCAGCGTGCAACAGGTGGCAACGATTTCCGGCGGCGGCTTTCGCAACGCGGACGTTCAATATGTCATCGGCGGTCCCGACCTCGACAAGTTAACCAGGTATTCTGAAGCAATGCAGGCAAAGATGAAGACGATTCCCGACGTGGTTGACGTCGACTCGACCCTGATCACCGGGAAACCAGAATTGCGCGTCGTTATCGATCGCGCGCGTGCCGCGGACCTCGGGGTGCGCGTTGCAGACATCGCGCAGGCATTGAACACGCTGGTTGCGGGGCAAAAAGTTTCGACCTTTAACGCCGGCACCGATCAGTACAACGTGCGTGTGCGAGCCGTGGGCCAATATCGATCGAGCGTCGAAGGTCTTAATCGCATGATTGTTTCTTCAGCGAAAATTGGTTGGGTCAGCGTCGACAATCTGGTGAAAGTCGAAGAGGGCACCGGACCGTCGGCAATCGATCGTCTCAACCGGCAGCGCCAGGTGACGCTGATGGGAAACGTGAAACCGGGTGGATCGCAGGCAGCCGTGATTAACAAGCTGAACCAGTTTGCCAAGGAAATAAACATCGATCCGGCTTATTCGACGGGATTGGCGGGACGCTCAAAAGAACTTGGTCGCGCTGGTTACTACTTCATGCTGGCGTTCGTGCTTTCGTTTGTTTTCATGTACATGGTGCTGGCGGCGCAGTTTGAATCGTTCATTCATCCGATCACGATTCTGTTGACCCTGCCGCTTGCGATACCGTTCGGCATCCTCTCGTTATTAATGACCGGACAGACGGTAAACATCTTTTCCGGGCTGGGCCTGTTGCTTCTTTTTGGCGTCGTCAAGAAAAACGCCATTCTGCAAATCGATCATACGAACCAACTGCGGGCGCGCGGCATGGAACGCCTGGAAGCGATCATTCGCGCGAACCGTGATCGTCTGCGCCCGATTCTGATGACGACGATTGCGCTGGTCGCAGGCATGCTGCCGCTGACGATCTCGAGTGGACCAGGTTCGGGCACCAATCGTTCGATTGGCGTGCTGGTGGTTGGCGGCCAATCGCTTTGCTTGTTGTTGACGTTGTTGGCCGTCCCTGTTTTTTATTCGCTGTTCGACGATCTTGGCAGAAGCAAAGTTTGGGGATTGATTGGGGCAAGCTTTACCAGAATGTTTGGACGAGTGCGCCGCCGGGCGGCAAGCGCTACGGCATCTTTTTTAGGTTTGGTTTCGAAACACTGAGAGAAGCAAGGGGTCGTACCGGTTGTAATGATGAATCAAGAATTAAAACCGCAAAGGACGCAAAGAGCGCAAAGAGTTTCTACTCTGCGCCCCTTTGCTATCGTCTTTGCCGCATTTGCGTTTACGTTTTCTTTGATTGGTGGCGCTTCGTCGGCTTCGGCGCAGGATGCAACTCCATCGCCATCGCCGCAGGAGTTGCTTGTGCCAGCCATCGCGCCTGATTTTCACCCGGCGCAGAAACCTTTGCCTGAGTTGAGCCGCGTTGGTGTGAATATGGATCGACAACGGCCACTCTCGCTGCGCGAAGCGCTGGCGCTGGCGCTGGAAAATAATAAAGACATTGAAGTCGCGCGCCAGAACGTGAAAATTTCCGAGTTTGATCTAAAGTCGGCGCAGGGCGCTTACGATCCGCGGCTTATTTCTACTTCCTACTATGAACGCAGCGACAGTCCAATCTCGAGTTTTCTAAGCGGCGGTTCCAACGGCGCCGTTACGCAAAGTGATTACACAGGGACAGCGCGCCTGGAAGGTCTGACGCCGGTATTGGGCGGAAACTATCATTTGGATTTCTCGTCCATCAGGCTAACCAGCAACAACCAGTTTGCAGCGCTTAACCCGCAATACCCAACGGCGTTGACGTTTACCTATACACAGCCGCTGATTCGCGGCCTGCGTTTTGACGGCAACCGCCGCCTTATTGAAATTGCCAAAAAAAACCTCTCGCTAACGGATGCACAGTTTCGGCAGCGCGCGATTGAAACCATCACCAGCGTGCAGCGTTCCTACTGGGACCTGGTGTTTGCGCTGCGCAATCTACAGGTGCAACGGGAGGCAGTGCGCGACGCGCGCACGCAACTCGAACACAACAAGCGACTTGTATCTGAAGGTGCACTCGCGCCGATCGATGTGGTCGCCGCCGAAGCACAGGTTGCGGGCTTTGAGCAAACGCTCTTTTCTTCTCTTGAGGAAGTTTCGCGCACTGAAAACAATCTGAAGAACCTGATTGCTGAGAACCACAATTCGGATCTTTGGAACCTTTCGATCGTGCCGACTGATTCGGTTGATTTGGTGACGCCCGAGATTTCCTTGCCCGACGCAATGAAGGCCGCGCTGGACAATCGTCCGGAATTGCAGCAGTCAAGTGTGGCGCGGGAAATCAATCAGATCGAACAGAAATATTTTCGTGAACAAACCAAGCCGCAAATCGATCTGGTCGGCACTTACGGCATGGTCGGTTTAGCGGGCACAACAAGTGGCTCCATAAATCCGCTGACGGCCTCATCGACTCAATTGCGCGATGCGGTTAACAAGCTGCTGCTAAATTCCGGCTTTGACCGCCTGCCGGATCTTCCCGTGCAAACAATCCCGCCGGATTTGCTTGGCGGCTATAATCAATCGTTGCAGAACTTGCTGAGCAACCGGTTCAACAATTTTCGCGTCGGCGTGCAAATCAGTCTGCCATTACGAAACCGTACTGCCCAGGCACAACTCGGCCGCTCGCTGGTCGAGGGCGAACGACTCGCTACTCAACGCGAGCAGTTGGAACAAACGATCCAGGTGGAAGTGAGAAACGCTTTGCAACTCGTGCGCAGCGCCGAAGCGCGCCTGCACTCGGCGGTCATTCAGCGCCAGGCGAGTGAGCAGCAGTATCAAAGCGAACAAAGAAAACTCGACGCTGGGCAATCGACAGTGTTTCTGGTGTTGGAACGCCAAACCGCATTGACAACCGCACGCGGAAACGAATTGCGCGCGCAAACTGATCTCAACAAAGCAATCGCCGACCTGCAACGCGCGACTGGTAATGCACTGACAACCAACAGCATCATTGTGCGCGTGCATTGATTATTCTGCGTAACGCAAACTATCAGTTTGCGACTTCAATTGAGGTTGGGAAATTCAATTTGGAAGCGCAACTGCTTGACAGCATGTATTAGCCGGCAAGATCACCGAATAAAACTAAGCCCTCTCCCTTGGGAGAGGGAAAGGGAGAGGGGTTGAGTGAGCGTAAGCCCTTTCCCTCTTTCCCCTTTCCAAAGGGAAGGGGATGTAAATCGCCAACCGAACGATTCTGATATGTGGGATCGGCTCCCAGATCATTTCAATAAACAGTTGGTTGCATTTCAAAGTGGAATCCGCCACCCTCAAGGCGGAGACAAAGGAAACCGAATGGACGACAAACATTTTCTCGAAACCTGGGACATTCACAATCGCATCAGTCTCTACCTGCTCGATGCGATTGAGCCCGCCTCCTTACGCAGTTTGTCGGCTTCAAAAGGACGCACTGTTGGCGAGCAGTTTGCTCACCTGCACAACGTCAGGCTGATGTGGCTGAAAGCGGCTGCACCCGAATTGTTAAAAGGTTTGACGAAACTGGAGAAAGAGAACGCCGTCGATAAGAAGCAATTGCGAAAGTCGCTAACAGATTCTAGCGCGGCCATCAGATCGTTGCTTGCGCAAACTGCAGCGGAAGGCGGCAGAGTTAAAGGGTTCAAACCTCACGCTACCGCTTTTCTTGGTTATCTAATTTCCCACGAATCACATCATCGCGGACAGATTGCGCTCTCGTTAAAGCAGGCCGGGCAACCGTTAGACAAAAAGATCCAGTATGGGATTTGGGAATGGGGCATCAGGTAGAGAGCCGCAGCTAGCCAACATTCTCGAGGATAACTAAACCGCCGTAGCAGGCCATTAGGACGAGAATGGCTGCGATGATGTACCACTGGATGAGCTTGCTTCTGCAGGCAGGACAGCGCGTTCGCGCCCAGCCAGTCCGTCTGTCGCAAACCGGACATTTCATGTCGTCATCCCCGCGAAGTTTTCCAGGATAAGCGTCCGACCAGCCGCCGAAAAATTGAAGAACCGGATTTTAGCATACTGCGGATAGTCGAGATGTTTTACGATCGCTTGAGAGTGGCGCGCTTTTTGTGCACGCTCAGCCACATCGGCCAATCATCTGAAGATGTGACCATGCATTGTATGAGACAGTCTTAAGCGCCCTGCGACGCTCACTTTTGACAAAAGCCTTTTGCAGCATCACAAACTCAATCCCAATTCACTTACTAGAATTCCAATCGCAGGCCATCAACCGCTTCTATCGTTTCACCGGGCCAAAGCAGTTTCGCTTTAGCAGCAAGATCAACGCCGTCCCACTGCGGATAAAGATGCCCAAGCACAACCTTTCGTGGCTGGGACGCATGTGCAATCTGCATCGCGTCCCTCAACTCGAGATGAGTTGCGATAGGTTTGTTTTCATAAAAAGAACATTCGAGCAGTAACATGTCCGCGCCTTTTGCGAATGTGGCCAAGGCGTCCGAGTAACCAGTGTCGGAGGTGTAGACTAATACTGTGCCGTGGTTATCTGTCAGGCGGATGGCCTGGCTTTCTTTCGTGTGCGGCGTTGCAAGAGTCCTCGCGCTAACATCCGGCAAAATTTCAAATTCGCTGCCAGGTTCTACTTCTATCAGTTGGAGAGGAAACGGTTGTTCCATTAATCGGTAGTTGTTAGCTTCATCGATTCCTGCCAGCAGGCGTTTGAAGCCGGCCGCGCCGAAAATGCTTAACGGCTTGCGGCGTTGCCGAGTTTGCGGCGCCGAGCGACTGGTGAAAAGCAAAGGCGCCAAGCCCCCACAGTGATCCAGATGCAGATGGCTAATCCAAATAGCGTCGAGGTTGCTCCAATCTAATTGCTCCTCGACCATGCGATGCGGCGCGTCCGCGCTGATGTCCAATAAAAGCTTCCGGTCCCCTATCTCCAGCCAGAAAGCAGCAGAAGTCCTTTGCGCATGAGGGATCGACGTTCCGGAACCGAGTACGATCAGTTTCATATGTTATGCAGAAGCACTCTTTTTTCAGCGAGGCTACAAAGCGGACAGCTTGCAGTCAACCCGATTGGCAGGGCAGGGACCACCCTCGCACTTGACCGCAAGCACTGCTTTAGTTAAACCTCAACTCATATGGGCGCTTCGCAAATCGAACTTGATGTGCTTGCCATCTTCTCGCACCCGGACGATGCAGAACTTTCCGTCTCCGGAACATTGCTTAAATTGAAGTCACAGGGGTATCGCACGGGCGTGCTGGACATGACGCGCGGCGAGATGGGTACGCGCGGCACGACGGAGATGCGGGAGCAAGAGGCTGCCGAAGCGGCTCGCATTTTGAAACTGGACCTGCGCGTCAACCTCGGCCAACCTGATGGGCATGTCTGGCCCACCGAAGCTGCGCGCACCGCAGTAGTGCGCGTGTTGCGTTCACACACGCCGAAGGTTCTGTTAACCACGCACTGGGACGATCCGCATCCCGATCACGCCAACACCTGCCGCATCGTGCGTGAAGCAGCGCGACTGGCAACAATGTCGCGCTACGATGAAGAGGGACAACAAACGGCTGTGCGCATGCCTGCATTAATGCACTCCCTTTTTTCCCGCCACGTACTGCCCTCGTTTATTGTCGACGTCTCGGAGTTTGTCGAGGAAAAGATGGCTGCGATCCGCGCTCACGCGTCGCAGTTTTACCAGCCGGAGGCGAAGGAACCGATCACGCGCATCAGCGAACCAGGTTTTCTCGATCAGATCGAATACCGCATGCGCTATTTTGGATCGCTGATAGGCGTCGTAGCGGGTGAGCCGTTTTATGTGCGCGAAGCCCTGAATGTTGACGATCCGGTATCGCTGCTGACAAGGCCAATGAACATCTATTCGTGAACGGAGTTTAGAGTTCAAGCTTTAGCTTGTCGTGTTTTGGAAGAGTCAAACTAAAGTTTGTACTCTAAACTGCAAGCCTCAAACGATCGTCGCTGCGATCTTATTTACCACTCAACACTGCCTGCGCAATCGAAATCAGCGCCGTCGCGCGCGGCGAGTCGGCTTCAAACGTTCTCGCTAACCCCACGGCGCGATGATAGTCGTCCTTAGTGGCCGTGCGGAAGATTGCCGGCAGATCGAAGTTTTCAGTCGAGTAGGTTTGCATTGAATTGATGCCCCCTGCGCGCAACTGTAAGGTAAGGCGGCTGTCTTCGCCGCTGAAGCCGCCTGAAGAATTTGCCGCGCTCACTGCTTCACCCAGCAGCTCCCAGGCACGTGTTCGATCGAGCAAAAATAGAACGTTAGCGACACCAATAAGCGCGCGCGGGCGGTCTGCATCTGAAGTGTCGATGCGACGCGCTTCGTCGAGGGCATCGCTCAATAGAGCAAGTGTCCGGTCGCGATCTGTCTCGCTCAACTGACGCGCCAACTGCGTCAACGCCCAGACCCTTTGAAAATGGGTCAGCTCACCATTAGTTGCGAGCTTAAGCGCATCGTCCGACTTTTTCTTATTAACCAGGGAGATGGTGAGAGTCACGTCCACGAAAGGCTTCATTTGCTTGCGCAGATCCGAGTTTTCAATCTTGTCAACGAAATCGCGCGCGCGCATATCGTCCCTTCCAACTGTGCGCAAGATGAGATCAACGTAAAGCTCGTCGCGCTGGTCCGATGTCTTCGCGCGCGCAATCTGATCAAGCAGAGATTGTTCGCTGTCGGCCGCCGGTTGTTCATCGCGAATTCCGCGCCGCACCATTTCGTCATCACGCTTGCGGGCTTCTTCGGGAACACTGCCGCTCAATCCTGCGAGTTGTCCGCGCATCAGTTCAACAGTTTGTGGCGTTGCATACTGCTCAAACAGCGGCAGCAGTCGCATGATGATCAAATACTTTCCTTCAATGCCCGAGGTGGTTCGATCCTGATCGGGAGGCGCCAGCGGTCGCATTAGAATTTGCGTGGCAACGCGAAAGAAGGCGGCACGCAATTCAGGAGTGGTCGGCGGCGGCGTTGGTCGTCCCATCTGCGAAGTGTTTGCGCCGCCGTTTTGGTCGAAAGTGACGAACATGTGAGGCGTAAAAACATACGAAGAAAGCATCGAGGCCGTGTTTGCATCCGCCTGAGCGTCCGTTTCCGACCGACCGAGCAAGCGAAGATATCGCTGGTCTGCGGCAGCCACATCCTTCTCGCGCAGGAACGAAAGAAAATTGAGCCCCGGCATGGTCACCGTCGTTAGCGCCGGATCGGCAAACTGTAAAGCACGCGCCACGTCAACATCGAGTAGCTGTCTTGCCAAACTAAGACGTTGACCAATTGCTTCCGGAGTGTCGAGAGCTTCCGGTCTTTGTGCTGCTGTGTCGGAAGCTTCCTGCGTTTTGGCTTGCTTCAGCTTATCGAGTAACTCTTCTCCGAGCGCGCGGTCGCGCTTTGCCGCAAGTCGTAACACTTCGGATCGCAGGTCTTGCTGGCGCATAAGCATTGCGCCTCGTCCTTCTGATTCCTGTCTCTGTCTTTCCTCTTTCATTTGCCGCGCGGCTTCGTCATCGGCAACTTCTGCGGCATCCCACGCCTTCAGAAAGAGAGCCCGAGCTTGATCCGCATCGACTTCCCATATCCCATCGGCGACGCGCGCCAGCGTGCGCGCTCGCAGCTTTTGATCTCGGAAACTGCGCGCGTCGTTTGCCAGCGAAACAAGTAACGACAAAGCTAGCGAACGCTGTTGTTGAATTTTTGCTTTCGCCGACGCAGCCGTTGGTTTGGCTTTCGTGGGCGTCGCGGTTGATGAACTCGCCGGCGCAGCCTCAATTACTTTTTCCGCGGTTTCCTGTGCATTGATCGAAGGCAACAATAGAAGGACAAGCAGAAAAGCCAGAAGGCGGACGCGATGAGACATGTTATCTCTCCTGAGACGGATTGATGGAGTCGGTCTGAGTCGAAGGATTAAACGCGAGAGGCGGGCACGAGTTCCAGAAATCTTAGACTGCGATTACTTCAAGTTCAGGATCGATCTCCTGCTTGAGCATTCCTTCGATTGCCATCAGCGTACCGGTGAGAGAGCTGGGACAACTGCCGCATGCGCCCTGGTAACGAATGCTAAGCGTATGTTCTTTTAAGCCGAGAACCTCCAGGTAGCCACCATCGCCCATCAGGGCCGGCCTGACTTTCTCATCCAAAATTTCGTTGATTCTTAGTAGACGCGGATCGTCGCTTGTTACTGCCGCTATCGCCCCGCCCACGGCAGCCGCTGCTGCGGCGGGAACGTTCACGGCTTCAGCCGCTCGGATGGGCACGGCCAACGTCGGCAAGAGGTCATCCCAATCTCCTTCGTCCTCTTTTTCAATGGTAATCATGCGGTCCATGTAAAACACCGACACTACCTGACCGACATCAAACAAGGATTTCGCCAACGGATCATCCTGAGCCTGATCCGCCGAACTATATGAACGCGCAGTGCCGTTGCTGACCGGTTCGCGCAAAATGAACTTCACGGCATTCGGATTGGGAGTCTCTTCAATATCGCTAATTTTTGGCATTGCTAAATCTCCGCTCGCTAATGATCAAACCGACGAAATCTCTCCAGGATTTGGATGTATAGGGATTATAACGGGTTTGCGCGAGAACCGCAGTGAGCGAGAAAGACTGGCGACATTTGACGAAAGAGAAAAGGCCTAAAAACCGGGCAGTTTTATGGGCCAAAATCTATTGCCAAAGCTGGCAGGCGGGCATATACTCCGTCCCCTCACTTGCCCCCCCTTTCAAATAAGGTGAGCCAAGTTGAGATGGAGGCAGGCGATTGCGAGGGTCGTTTGCCTCCGCTTTTTTTGCCGTTGGTCGTTGTTAGTCGTTAGTTGTCAGTTGAATTCGCTTATTCGCCTTGTTACCTTCTAACTCAACCTCAAATAATTAATGTCCGACTGACTACTAACAACTAACGACTGACTCTTCGAAATGAACATTGGAATTACGGTCTATCCCACTTATGGTGGCAGCGGCATCGTCGGTTCTGAGCTGGGCAAAGAACTCGCAGAGCGCGGTCACACGGTCCACTTCATTTCATCTTCATTACCAACGCGATTAACCGAACTCAACGAGCGTGTTCGTTTCCATGAAGTGGAGATGATGTCGTATCCATTGTTCGAACATCAGCCTTACACGCTCGCGCTGGCAACCAAGATGGCCACGGTTGCGGAGACCGAGAACCTGGACCTGTTGCATGTTCATTACGCCATCCCTCATTCCATCAGCGCCATTCTGGCGCGCGAGTCGCTGAAGCCAAAACGGCGGCTTCCGGTGATCACCACGTTGCATGGCACGGATATCACGCTAGTGGGCGCCGACCGCTCGTACCTGCCGATCACGCGGTATGCGCTCGAGCAATCCGACGGTGTGACGGCCATCTCGAACTACCTGAAACAGGCGACCATCGAAACATTTCAATTCGATCGCATAGAGGTAATACCAAACTTTGTTTGTCCCTCCGAATACAAGCCCAGGATAGATTGCGATCTGCGTCAATCCCTTGCTCCAGATGACGTGCCAATCATGGTGCACGTTTCAAACTTTCGTCCCGTCAAGCGGCCAGTTGATTGTGTTGAGATTCTCGCGCGAGTCCTGAAGAAGACTGATGCGCGATTGGTGATGGTGGGCGATGGCAGTGAGCGCCCCAGCTCTGTCCATCGCGCCAAGTGTCTTGGCGTTTATGACAAATGCGTCTTTGTCGGCAAGCAGCCGCGTATCGTCGACTATCTTTGCGCGGCCGATGTGTTGCTGTTGCCTTCTGAGCAGGAATCGTTCGGACTGGCGGCGTTGGAAGCGATGGCTGTCCAGGTTCCCGTGATCGCATCCCGCGTGGGCGGTGTGCCCGAAGTTGTTGACGACGGTGAAACTGGATTTCTAAGCGAGGTAGGTGACGTCGACAAGATGGCAGCGGACGCCGTGAAGCTACTGACAGATCCCAAATTGCGCCGCGAGATGGGCCAGCGCGCGCGCGACTCGGCGGTTTCGCGTTACCGCACCGACATCGTGATACCTCGCTACATCGAATTCTACGAACGAGTGCTGGCAAAACAGTGATGAGTACTGAGTACTGAGGGCGACACTCATTCTCTGTTGACGATTGTTCTGCAATTTCCAAATGAAAGCTCATTGCTGATTCCCATTCATTGGTTTACTCAGAACTTTTCACTCAGTACTTTTCACTGTTTCTATGCCTTCCATCGTAATCGGCACTGCCGGCCACATTGATCACGGAAAAAGTGCTCTCGTCCAGGCCCTAACCGGAAAAAATCCTGATCGCCTTCCTGAGGAAAAACGTCGCGGCATTACCATCGATCTTGGTTTCGCCGATCTCGAACTCGGTGACCTCCGCGTAGGCTTTGTTGATGTTCCCGGACACGAACGTTTTGTAAAAAACATGCTGGCGGGCGTACATGGCATCGACGCGGTGGCGCTGGTAATCGCCGCGGATGAAGGCGTCATGCCTCAGACGCGAGAACATTTCGACATCTGCCGGCTCCTCGGTGTCAACCAGGGACTCATAGTCCTTACAAAAACTGATCTTGTGGAGGAAGAACTGCTTCCATTGGTCCGCGCAGAAGCGGAAGAGTTGGTTGCGGGCTCGTTTCTTGAAAATGCGCCGATGGTTTCGGTAAGTGCAAGGACTGGGGCTGGTCTTGAAGAATTGCGCGCGACGCTGCGCCAGGTTGCAGCCGAAACTCCGGCACGTTCAGCCGATTTTGTTACCCGGCTGCCTATAGATCGCGCGTTTACGATGAAAGGTTTTGGGGCCGTCGTCACCGGCACGCTCGTGTCGGGCCAGATAACCGAGGGCGATGAGTTGGAACTACTTCCCGACCACTTGCGTGTGCGCGCGCGCGGCGTGCAGGTTCACGGCGCCTCGGTTCGCAGTGCCGCCGCGGGCCAACGAACCGCAGTGAACCTCGCCGGTGTAGAGCTGAGCGCGATTCAACGGGGCATGGTGCTCACCGCTGTCGGCACTTTGGCAACCACTCAAATTCTGGACGTGCAACTGGAAGTGCTCGACAGTGCGCCTCGAAGTGTGCGAACTCGCGGGCGCATACGCCTGCACATTGGTTCGGCTGAAGTGTTAGGCCGCGTGCGCGTCCTGAATGCGCGCGGCGAGATTGCTCCGGGGGAAACGGGCTTCGTACAACTGCGATTGGAAGCTCCGGTTGTTGCGCTCCACGACGAGCGTTTCATCATCCGTTCGTATTCACCCTCAATAACGATTGCGGGCGGCGTGGTGCTTGATCCACTCGCGACAAAACATCGCGGCCGGGAACTGGCAAAAGCTGACGAACGCCTGCGCGAATTGATGCAACCCGATTGGTCAAAGAAATTAAGCACTTTTATTTTGGCCGCCGGCGATCGGGGAATGAAACTGGAACAACTGACGGCACGAACCGGTCTGAAAGAAACCGTTTTGGCAGTCTCCGTAAACGGAGCGCAACGAGAAGGGAGCATTACCGAAGCCGGCGGGATGTTTATTGGCACTACAAATTTTGAAAGACTGGCCGCAGCAGTAGTTAAAGAAGTGAGGTCTCATCACCAACGCGATCCTTTATCGCGCGGACTGGCACGCGAACTCGTACGCGAGCGGCTGTTCAGTCACGGAGCCCCGGAACTGTTTCGCGCCGTAATGAATCAGCTTGAAAGCAAAGGCACGCTGGTTACAGAAAAGGATTTGGTGCGTGTTCGCGAACACACAATGGAGCTATCGATTGCTGATTCGACCCTGCGCGATAAAATTGCAGCGATCTATGAAGCAGCACAACTCGAGCCGCCGACTCTTGATCAAGCTTTGGAAAGCTCCGGTGTAACCGCTTCCCAGCGAGCGCATGCGCGCAAGATTCTCCAAGTGCTGCTCGATAACGGCACCCTCATTCGCGCCCAGGGCGATATGTTTTTGCATGTCACGGCCATAAATCGTTTGCGAGAACTGCTTCAGAGCTATGCTTCGAAACACGAGCCGGAGCGGCTCATTGACGTATCGCAGTTCAAGGAACTGGCGGCGGTTTCGCGCAAATACGCGATTCCACTACTCGAATATCTTGACCGGGAACGGATTACTCGTCGCGCCGGTGATAAGCGAGTCATTCTCAAGTGACGCAGGGCCCTCCTGCGGCATTGAAAAACTTGCGTTCCATCATGGCTGGCGTTAACATGCTGTCCACATAGCGCTAAGCGGCTTTTTCCTAACCTTCATAGCAACTCATTTGGCCGGAGGGAAAATGAAATGAAAGAGATATTACTCGCGATTGTGGGTTTGCTTGCTGCTGGGGGTGCGATCTATTACTTCTACAGGTTCGTGACCTTCACAGACGCCGAGGGCGGACATTCGTTGGGTTGGCGCGCCCTGGGCCTGGCAGCCGTTGCTTTTATCTGTGGGTTGCTCTACTTCCTGGGTCATGTAAACAAGGAAGAGGAGATTCACATCACGCAGTAGCACTCGTGGTTTGTTCAGTTCGCTTCAAGGCGTCTGCTTGCCCGACAATGCTGATTGCGCCGCCATTAGTCGTTTTTCAAAACCGAAACTTTGACGCCGTTTGTGCACAGGTAGCGGCTTCGGACGTGCGCAAGCGGCGCTTGGTTTGTTAGCCAGTGCAAACTTGTAGAGGAGAAGAGGCATGTTTATTTTCCTGGTAATGCTGATCGCTCAAGTTGCAAACACTTTTCACCAGCCCACTTATTTCGGTCCGGTGGTGGCTGGTATGTTTCTGCTCGGCGCGGTGGCCTGGTTGGTTGCGGCTGTACTCGGCTTTGCGCGTGCGCGCGCGTTTGG
>JBDUCB010000242.1:0-3910 GCA_040003695.1 bacterium | reverse complement strand
GTCGGTATTGTCGAGCGGGCGGGCTTTGATGTAGGCCGCTTCGGCGGCGGCCTGAATGTGGTCATCATCGAATGCGTGGCCGATCAGTGCTGAACCGGCTTCGGCGATGTTGAGAGGTGAGGGTGCAATTCCGCCGAGAACGATGCGAGCATCCTTGACCCGGTCGCTACCGCTCCCGGTTCTGACTTTCTCTAGCTCTAGGTACGCAGCAACCCCCAATACTGGAAAATCAAACGCGCCACGACGACGCAGTTTCTGATACGAAGCGCGCCAGCCATTGGTTGGCGGCAGATGAATATCGACCAGCAACTCGTCCGGCCGCTTTTTCAAATAATCGATGCCATCATCATTATAGAAACCGGCCGCATCGATCATTCGCTCACCCAGTGTTGATGCCAGACGAAACTTCGCGCCAATCGCCACCATCACGGGCACGAGATCAGAAGACTGGACCGCCCAGCACTTCGCGCTTCCCGGCGCCACCCAACACACATCTCCATCCTTCTTCAAACAAAAGTTGATACCTTTGCGCCATTCGTAGTTCTGATCGTAGTAGTTGCAGCGCGTGTCGAGCAGCAGGTTGCCGCCAATCGTTCCCATGTTGCGCAGTATCGGCGTCGAGATTGTGTGCGCGGCTTGAGCAATGACCGGATAGTCGCGATTGATCAGTGGATGTTCGACGATGTCAGTCAGCGTTACCGACGCGCCTATGCGAGCCCCCGATGGTCCATCGCCCGTAATCTGGTTCATTTCCTGCAAGCGCATGACCGAAATGACAGTCTTCGGCGTCTGTTGCCGGCGCTTCATGTTTGGATACAGATCAGTGCCACCGGCCACGAACTGCCCCTCAGGTCCTGAGCCGGCCATGATCTTCACCGCCTCCGCGATTGTGCGCGGCACGCGATATTCAAATTTGGGTAAACGCATCATAACTTTGACTCAACCCGCCTCTTAAAGTTCTTCACGCCAACTGCGTGAAATAACTTAGCCAGGGCAACGCCCTTGGGTAACGAATCAAGAAACATTTCCTTCGCGCGACCCTCGACGGGTCGCGCGAAACCGTCATTAGGGGGACTCCGGTTCCCAGGGTGTCGCGGTGCGCGTTTACCCTGGGCTAAGTTATCGAACGCCTTCGGCGTTCAACCCGCCCGCTATCGCAGGCGGTACTGACAAAACCTGCCCGCCAAAGCAGGCGGTATCGACAATCATTCAGAAGTCACGCCGGCGAGTTTCATAACACAATCGGGCGTTCGTGGTTCGCCTTTGAAAAAATCTGCCGGCACCTTTCGGCTAAGTGCCCACCGATCAAGCCACGAGATACCACTTGGCCCAACGTAGGTATTCGGCGAAGCGTAGGCTTTGTCGCTTAAAGCATTCTGGAGCGTGATAAATCTGTATCCGCGTCTTTGCAACATCGTTACTACGTCCTGGAAATGATCCGCATTGATGGCGTTAGCGTGCACCAGCAAAACCTGTTTGATTTCGCGGCCAAATAGTTTGGCCGACTGAGACTCGTAATAAGCAAACTTCGCTTCCATGTAGGGCACGTAAGCGTCAGCAACTTGTCGCATCGCCGCCGCATCCTTTGCGTCGCGAGCATTGTCATAGGCTCGGGCAAATATCCACTCGGAATTATCGATGGTAACGGGAGCTACACGGTAACCGTGCGAATGCAGAAATGATTCAAACTGGTCGCGCGTCTCGATTGACCTTCCGGTATGAAGAAACGGATGACGAAAATAGCGCAGCGGTTTCTGTCGTTCAGACAGAAGTTTCCGCGTCACATCTTCACCGCGCAGCACATCCGACTCGAAGGCGGAAAGCGGAGTTGAATTCAGAGAATGATGCGAGAAGGTGTGATTACCTAATTCCAGGCCGGCCTCAAGCCACGCTTTCAGCAAAGCCACGCGAGCAGGATCCAATTTGTCACTGGAATAAAGTTTAGTTTCATTTACAAATCCAACCACAGGCGTTCGACTTTGCTTGAATGTCGCGAGGAGCTTGCCAGTAATCTGGCGCCAACTTTCATCATCATGCAGAGTTGAAATGACGGGGAGATCGTCAAATGTAATCGCAACCTCGAGTTGTCGTGGTTTTGGACCGCCGGCAGTAGTTTGCGCAGATACGGCCACGGCTAAGATCAAACTGAGTAGAATTTTCTTTAGCATACAGATCACAATTACGAATGCACAGCGACGCGATCTCTCGGGAATTTTCTTCACGCCAACGGCGTGAAATAACTTAGCCCAGGGCAACGCCCGGGTAACCAATCAACAAATTTTCCTTCGCGCGACCCTCGAAGGGTCGCGCTAACGCCGGCGGTACTGACAAAACCCGCCCGCTATCGCAGGCGACTGACAAAACCGATCGCCCTACGAATGCACCGCCACGCGTGGCATCTCTTTGCCGTCGCCACCTTCGGCGGGTGTCAATACGCGCAAAGGCTCGGGCCATTCAACGTTCGGCACCGTGTCTGGCCCATATCTCCCATCTCGCCCGCGAGCTTTCTGCTTCAGTGCTTTCAAAACCTTCTCGGGCGTAATCGGCACTTCATCGATGCGCACACCAACTGCATCGTAGACTGCATTAGCCACGGCCGGTGGGACTGGCAGGAGCGGTCCCTGGCCAACTTCCTTGGCGCCGTATGGTCCATTCGGATCCGGATCTTCGATCAGGTAAGTCTTGACGTCGCACATTTCCATCGTTGTTGGACTTTTGTATTCCAGCATCGAGGGAAACTTGTGCACCACGTTGCGATTGGCGCGATACGCCATCTCTTCCATCAGGATTTCGCCGAGCCCCATGTAGACACTGCCCTCTACCTGGCCCATCACCAGCATTGGATTGATTGACTTCCCAATATCGTGTGCAATCCAGATCCGCTCCACGACGACAATGCCCGTGTCCGGATCGACATGGACTTCGGCGACGGCTGCTGAATAACTGTAGGCAGGCGATGGACCAACGCCGGCGCCTTTGTATCTACCAGGCGAACGCGGCGGCGAATAGGACCCGACCGTGCCAATAGTTCCAAACTTCGATTCTGCAAGCACAACGGCTTCGGCAAACGACACGCCCACTTCCGGGTTCTCAACGTCGAACACACGCCGTTCGGCCAATGAAAGATTTTCGATCGGTACAGAGAGTTTTTCGGCTACTGCCATGACCAGCAGTTCGCGTGCTCTTTCTGCCGCTTGAATTGCGGCATTGCCGGTCATCAACGTTACGCGGCTCGAGTAGCTGCCGAGATCTACCGGCGTCAAATCCGTGTCGGCGGTGACTACGCGAATGTCGAATGGATCGATACCGAGAACTTCAGCGACGATGTACGCAAGAATCGAATCCGAACCCTGGCCAATGTCAATCGAGCCGCACATTACACAAACGCCACCCTGGCGATCGAGCCTGAGTTGCACACCCGACTGCGGCATGTTGTTCCAATAGATCGGCAGACCAGCGCCGCAGATGTACGAACTGCAAGCGATGCCGATTCCTTTTCCATAGGGCAGTTTTCGGGTGTTCGGATCCCAACCAGAAAAACGGTTGTTCCAATCTGAGCCTGCGACGACTTTGTCGATGCACTGGCCCAGGCCCATGCTGCCGATGCGCAGATAGTTGGCGGTGACGGTGTTTGCCTTCACCAGATGGTTGCGGCGCATCGCTGCCGGATCGAGTTTTAGTTGCTCGGCAATCTTGTCGAGGTGAACTTCAAGTGCATAGCGCGGCTGCGGCGTTCCATGCCCACGCTTTGGACCACACGGAGGCTTGTTGGTGAATGCACGCAGACCTTGAAACTTGTAGCGCGGCACGTCGTACGTAACCGTTTGTAACGCGCCCGTGTAGAACGTGCTCGCTACGCCGTAACTGCCATAAGCCCCGCCGTCGAGGAACGACTGAAAATGCATTCCGG